>CANKHS010000110.1 GCA_947481755.1 Actinomycetota bacterium
CTCGACCAGTTCGGTCGCAACCTGACGAAGCTGGCGACCGAAGGCAAGCTCGACCCTGTCGTTGGACGCCAGACCGAGATCGAGCGGATGATGCAGATTCTCGTCCGCCGCATGAAGAACAACCCCGTGTTGATCGGGGAGCCTGGTGTCGGCAAGACAGCCGTCGTCGAGGGGCTCGCTCAGCGCGTCTCGAGTGGTCAAGTTCCAGACCTGCTCAAGAACAAGCAGATCTACACGCTTGACCTGGCGGCTCTCGTGGCCGGCTCGAAGTACCGCGGCGAGTTCGAGGAGCGCTTGAAGAAGGTCATGAAGGAGATCGCCCAGCGAGGTGACATCATCCTCTTCATCGACGAGCTACATAACCTCGTAGGCGCGGGTGCTGCAGAGGGCGCGATCGACGCGGCCAGCATTCTCAAGCCCGCCTTGGCGCGTGGTGAGCTACAGACGATTGGTGCCACGACGCTCGATGAGTACCGCAAGTACCTCGAGCGCGACAAGGCGCTGGCCCGCCGCTTCCAAGAGGTTCGTGTCGAAGAGCCGACGGTTGAGGACTCGATCCAGATCCTGCGTGGCCTACGCGATCGCTACGAGGCGCATCACCGCATCCGCATCACGGACGAGGCGTTGGTCGCCGCGGCCGAGTTGTCGAGTCGCTACATCCAAGATCGGTACCTGCCTGACAAGGCAATCGATCTGATCGACGAGGCCGCCTCGCGCATGCGAATCCGGACGATGTCGGCACCACCGGCTCAACGCGAGTTGGAGGACGAGATCGAGCGCGTCCGCAAGGAGAAGGAAGCCGCGATCGAAGGTCAGGACTTCGAGGCAGCTGCCAACCTCCGCGATCAGGAGCGCAAGCTCTCGAACGACAAGCGCGAGGCCGAGGAGAGTTGGTCCGAGGGCGAAGGCGCTGCCGAGCAACCGTCGATCGGCGAGGAAGAGATCGCCGACATCGTCTCGATGTGGACCGGTATCCCTGTCTTCAAGCTGACCGAGGCCGAAACGCAGAAGCTGATCCGCATGGAGGAAGAACTCCACAAGCGCGTGATTGGTCAGGACGTGGCCATTGCTGCTGTCTCGCGTGCGATCCGTCGCGCCCGTGCCGGCATCAAGGATCCGAAGCGACCGTCGGGCTCGTTCATCTTCCTCGGCCCCTCGGGTGTCGGCAAGACCGAGCTCGCCCGCACGCTCGCCCAGTTCCTCTTTGGCGACGACGGCGCGATGATCCAGGTCGACATGTCCGAGTACATGGAGAAGCATTCTGTCTCGCGTCTCGTCGGTTCGCCTCCCGGCTACATCGGGTATGACGAGGGCGGCCAGCTGACAGAGGCCGTGCGTCGCAAGCCGTACTCGGTGGTGCTCCTCGACGAGATCGAGAAGGCCCACCCGGACGTCTTCAATATCCTCCTCCAGGTCCTCGAAGAGGGCAACCTGACGGACTCGCAGGGCCGCAAAGTCGACTTCCGCAACACGATCGTGATCATGACGTCGAACATCGGCGCAGCCACGATCGCGAAGAACCAGAACTTTGGTTTCTCGCAGGCGGACGACGAGAGTGGTCAGTCGTACGAGGACATGAAGGGCAAGATCATGACCGAGCTGAAGCGCGTCTTCCGCCCGGAGCTCCTCAACCGTATCGACGAAGTGATCGTCTTCCACAAGCTGTCGCGTGAGCAGATCCTGCACATCGTTGACTTCATGCTGAATCGCCTCCGCGAGCAGCTCGAGGTCCACGAGGTTGCGATCGAGCTGACGGAGACCGCGAAGGAACTGCTCGTCCAAGAGGGCTACGACCCAGCGATGGGTGCCCGGCCGTTGCGCCGTGCGATCCAGCGCATCCTCGAGGATCCGCTGGCCGACTTTGTGCTCGCACAGCAGATGCAGCCTGGCTCCACGATTCTCGTGGATCGCAAGGAGGGCACAGACGAGGTCACCATGGACATCGTGCCGCCGACGCCCGATGCGCCGCCGGCAGACTTGGCCGAGGTCAGCGAGTAATTCTCGCGACGAAGAGACGATGATGCGGGCCGGGGAGCAATCCTCGGCCCGTCGTCGTTGTGGGAGCGGCTAGCGGCAGTCGCGACAGGCGCCGCGTAGCACCACGTCGTGGGCGTCAACGCGAAAATCGACGCCGTCGGCGACGGTGTGGATCGTCGTTTCGAGCGCTTCGTCGTGGAAGGCCTCGACGCTGCCACAGGAGTCACAGACGAGATGGTGGTGGTGCGCTCCATCGGGATGCGTGGGTTCGAAGCGCGCCACGCCATCGCCGGTATCGATGCGGGTAATCAACGCAAGGCCGTGGAGGAGCTCGAGCGTGCGGTAGACGCTGGCGATGCCCGTGGCCCGCCCAGTTGCGGCGATCTGGGCGTGGATCTCTTGCGCACTGGCACAGCAATCTTGCTCGGCCAGCGCGGCGATGACGCGATCGCGCGCGCCGCCTGCGCGGGAACCCTGGGCGGCGAGTGCCGCACGAGCATGCGCCTCCCAGATGGGGGAGGCGGGGTGGTGGTGATGGTCGGGCGCGGCGGACACTGGTTGCAGTCTACCTGATAATGAGTATCATTCCCATCTGTGATCGCAGCACTCAAAATCCTGCCGTTCTTTACCACCATGCTTGGCGGAGCCGTGGCGCTGCGCGCCCACCGACGGCTCCATCTCGTCTACGGCCTTGCGGGTGGTGCGATGCTCGGGCTCGTGGCGTTTCATTTGCTGCCAGAACTCAGCAGTGTTGGGCTGCCAACTGTGGGCAGCGTGCCGTTGCCGTACATCCTGCTCGCCGTCGCGTTCCTGCTCATGTTCGCGCTCGAGGAACTGATCGGCCCACACCCGACCGACGACGATTCGGGTGGCGAACACCGCCATCCACATGTCGGCCTGATCGGTGCCGGTGCACTGGTCGCACACTCCTTTATCGATGGCCTTGCGATCGGCATCGGCTTTCAGGTCTCCGATGCGATCGGTCTGGCAATTCTGATCGCCGTCTTGGCGCATGATTTCGCGGACGGCATGACAACCGCATCGATCATGCGCCGCCACGGCAACACGGCGCGACGAACCTGGGCGCTCGTCTTTGCGGGTGCAATCGCTCCGGTCATCGGCGCCTTTCTCGGCGGTGCGCTGCACCTCAGCGAGGCCTGGATCCTCGGCTACGCAGGGTTCTTTGCCGGCACGCTGATCTACTTCGCGACGCGTGACATGATCCCCGCGGCCCGCCAGGGCGGCACCGTCGCCACCGCGTTCGTCACGGTCACGGCCGGCGTGGTGCTGATGTGGGCGTTGGCTGCTGCTGGCATCTGACGGTACGTCTGGGCGAAAGCGGTCTGCCACTGCGCGTTCCGCGTATCCGTCCCCGACACTAGCCTGTGGACATGGCGCGTGCTACCACCCACTTTGTCTGCTCGGCCTGTGGCGAGGTGCTGCCGAAGTGGGAGGGACGCTGCCCGTCGTGCGAGGCCTGGGGGTCAGTCGAGGAGCAGCGTTCGTCCGTGCAGCGCAGCGGACGCTCGGGGCCCGTGGCGGCGAGGGAGTCGATCGCGCTCGCCGACGTCTCGGCCGATGAGGCGATTCGCATCCCAACCGGCATCGGCGAACTCGATCGCGTGCTCGGTGGCGGCATCGTGCCGGGCTCGCTTGTCTTGCTTGGTGGTGAGCCGGGCGTCGGTAAGTCGACGCTCCTGACGATGGCGCTGGCCTCGATCGCGCAGCGCGAGACCGCGCTGCTGGTAACCGGCGAGGAATCGGCTGCGCAGGTGCGCCTGCGTGCCGAACGCATCGGTGGCGCCGGCAAGATCCGCGTCGTGGCCGAGACCGACCTCAATGTCGTCAAGGCCACGATCGCAGCCGAGCGGCCAGCGGTCTGCGTCGTCGACTCGGTGCAGACGTTGTGGACCGCCGACCTGTCGTCGGCGCCGGGTTCCGTCTCTCAGGTACGTGAGGCGGCGGGCGAGTTATTGCGCGTCGCCAAAGAGCACGGTGTGGCGATCGTGCTCGTCGGGCATGTCACCAAGGACGGTGCGGTGGCTGGTCCTAAAGTGCTCGAGCATCTCGTCGACGCCGTGCTGCTCTTTGAGGGAGAGCGTGGGGGCGAGTTGCGCGTGCTGCGGGCCGCGAAGAATCGCTTTGGTGCGACCTCCGAGCTTGGTGTCTTCGCGATGACCGGGCGTGGGCTCGAGGCCGTCGAGGATCCGTCGGCGTTGCTGGGTCGCGACGAACTCGGGGCCGTCGGCAGCGTCGTGGCCTGCACGATGGAGGGGTCGCGGCCGCTACTTCTCGAGGTGCAGGCCCTCGTCTCTCCCAGCGAATTGCCGCAGCCGCGGCGTCTTGCCAACGGCATCGATCGAAACCGGCTCGCGATGCTGCTCGCGGTGCTGACGCGCCACGCCAGCCTGGGCTTGGGTTCGGCCGACGTCTTTGCCAACGTGGTTGGTGGGGTTCGGGTCGATGATCCCGCGGTCGATCTCGCAGTGGCGCTTGCCGTCACGAGCGCAGCGCGTGGTGTGCCGACAGGCCCACTCGTGGCAATCGGTGAGATCGGACTGACCGGCAGGTTGCGCCCCGTGGCGCAGGTGGAACGGCGACTCAAGGAGGCGCAGCGCCTCGGCATCGAGCAGGCGATCGTGCCGCCGGGGGCACCATCGGTCCCGGGCATCGTGGTGCGCACCGCTGGTTCGATTAGCGAAGCCCTCGCCCTCGCGCTCGGTACGGACTAGGCCGGACGGATGTGCAAGCGACATTTTGGGCCCGGGCCCAAAATGTCGCCTGGTCTGGTCTGATCTGCAGGTTTCCACCCCTGCACGTGCATGACGGTGGTTGTGCATGACGAACGCGCAGCGCATGTAGGCGACATTTTGGGCCCGGGCCCAAAATGTCGCCTAC
>CANKHS010000111.1 GCA_947481755.1 Actinomycetota bacterium
CGGCGTAGCGCGACGGCGCCGTTGTGGCCGCCGAGGCCAATCGAGCACGAGATCGCGACGTCAAGATTTGGCAGCTCGCGCGCGCCCTCGGGCACGTAGTCGAGGTCGCAGACCGGATCGGGCTCAACGAGGTTGATCGTGGGCGGCACGATGCGATGGTGCAACGCCAACGCCGTCACGGCTGTCTCGAACGCGCCGGCGGCACCCATCTGATGGCCGGTCATCGACTTGGTCGACGAGACGGCAAGCGAGTCGGCGTGCGCACCAAAGACGTTACGAATCGTCGCGGTTTCGAGGCGGTCATTGGCCTGGGTGCCCGTGCCGTGCGGATTGATGTAGCCAACCTCATTGGGGCTGAGTCCACCGCGGCGCAATACCGATTCGAACATGCGATCGATACCCACGCCGTCTTCGCGTGGCGCAGCAATATGGAAGGCGTCGTTCGTCGACGACCACGACACGATCTCGGCGATGATCGTTGCCCCGCGAGCGCGGGCATCGTCCTCGCGCTCGAGCACCATCACCGTGGCGCCTTCACCGAGTACGAAGCCGCCGCGGGTCAGGTCGAACGGACGCGAGGCGGTTGCCAGTGGCTGGCCCTCAAGCGGTGTGCCGAGCACCTTCATATTGCAGAAGCCACCCATGATGAACTCGTTGATTAGCGTGTCGACGCCACCTGCGAGACACAGGTCGACATCGCCATGTCGGACGAGGTCCGAGGCGACGCCAACTGCGTGTGCACCGGTCGCACAGGCGGAGGTGACCGAGAAATTTGGGCCGATTACGCCAAGGTCGTGGGCCACCTGGAAACCCGGCGTGTCGACGAGCATCGAGCCGAGCACGTGTGGCCCAATCCGGCCAGGACCCTTCTCGAACATCGTCTGCATGCCGGCCTCGATCGTGCTGGCACCACCGAAGGCAGAGCCGATGATCACACCAACGCGCTCGGGATCGTCAACGGCAGCCCCACTCATCGCCCAGGCCTCGCGCGCAGCGGCGATCGCGGCAACACTGCACCGGTCGAGCTTGCGCGCCTCGCGCTTCTCGACAACCGACTCCGGATCAAAGCCCTTCATTTCGCAGGCGATCTGGACGTCGATGCGCGACGGATCAAAATTCGTAATCGGGCCAACACCCGACGTGCCAGCAAGCAGCGTCGCCCACGCGGTAGGGGTGTCGAGACCGACCGGCGAGAGAATGCCGATGCCGGTGATGACAACCCGTGGAGTTCCTGCCTCTGCCATAGGGTGATGCTAGCGTCTGGGGCATGGATACTGCCGCACGAGACCGTCTCTTCCAGCTCCTCAACGCGCATGGCCCGTCTGGGCGCGAGCGCGAAGCAGCCGACCTCTGGGCCAGCATGGCTGCGGAGTTTGCGACCGTCGAGCGTGATCATCTCGGCAATGCGATGGCGAGCGTTGGGCCAGACGACGCCCCGACCGTGTTGCTGCTCGGCCACATCGACCAGATCGGCGTGATCGTCACGCATATCGAGGACGAAGGCGTCCTGCGCATTCGTGGTCTCGGTGGCTGGGACCCGCGCGTACTGGTTGGGCAGCCGGTCAGCGTCCGCACGGCCAATGGTGACATTCCGGGCGTCATTGGCAGCGTGCCGATTCACCTTCAGAAGGGCGACGAGCGCACCTCCGGCACGCAGATGAAGGACCTCTGGATCGACATCGGCGCAACCGATGGCGAGCACGCCCGCAGCCTGGTCCGCGTTGGCGACGACGCCATCGTCGGCTCGGCCCCAACCATGCTGGCAGGCACGCGTCTCACGTCGCGTGCACTCGACGATCGCGTTGGTGCGTGGGCGGCTCTCGAAGCGCTCCGCCGTGTTCAGGCCGGCTCGCCGAAGGTTCGCGTCGTCGCAACCGGCTGTGTGCTCGAAGAGACGCTGGGCGATGGTGCGCGTCTGGTCACCGATCGCGTGGCACCCGCGGTCGCGATCGTGATCGACGTCACGCACGCGGCAGACGTGCCGATGATCAACAAGGGCGATACGGGCCCGCAGGCGCTCGGTAAGGGCCCGGTTGTGACGCGCGGCCTCGGTTTGGATGAGGGAGTCGTGGCTGCGCTCGAGGCTGCTGCCAAGGCCAATGACATCGTTTACGGGATCGAGGCAATGCCCGGCGGATCGACGCACACCGACGTCGACAATGCCCTGCATGCCGTTCGCAGCCTGCGTGCCGCGCTGATTGGCATTCCGCTGCGCCACATGCACTCCCCGGCCGAGGTCTGCGACCTCAACGACCTTGAGGGCACCGCTGCCCTGTTGGCCGCGTACTGCCTCGCCGCCACTCCCGGCAGTCTCGTCTGATGCGTCGCGTCGCACTTGGACTGATCGCCAGTGTTGCCCTGCTCAGCGCAGGCTGCAGTGTTGGCGGCGACAGCGCCGCACCATCGACCGTAAAAGAGCCCCCAGCCGCGACGGCAGCCGCACCGACCCTCACGTACGGCAAGGACGGCTGCAACCACCAGGCGCCGCCGGCCTCCGAAACGACCCGCACGATCTACACCGAGGCTCCACCGTCTCCACTCAAGGGCGCAGGCCCGTGGACGATCACGATGGTCACGTCGTGTGGTTCGATCGTGATGGACGTCGATACAAAGATCGGTGGTGACGCCTCGGCTTCGTTCGCCGCGCTCGTGAAGTCGGGCTATTACGACGGTCTCACCTTCCACCGTGTCGTGCCGAACTTCGTGATCCAAGGTGGCGATCCGGTGGGCAGCGGTGCCGGTGGGCCTGGCTATACCGTCCAGACCGCGCCGCCGAGCGACTATGCGTATCGCAATGGTGACGTTGCGATGGCGAAGGCGGGCAACGAGCCGGACGGCACCGCTGGCTCGCAGTTCTTCATCGTCTCGACCGAAGCGGGAGCGGCGACATTGCAGCCGCTCTATGCCGTCGTCGGTCACGTCCTCGATGCCTCGTCGACGGAGACGCTGCAGAAGATCAACAGGCTCGGCATCGCCGACGGCCCTCCCGTCGAGCCGGTCTACATTTGGACTGCACGACTCGCCGAAGCGAAGTAGGATCCGGGTATGACAGAGAATCCTTTTGGTTTTGGTGGCGGTATGTTCGACCCGGACGAGTTGCAGAATGCGATGCGGCAGATGGCTGAGCAGGCTCAGGAGAGCCAGAGCGTTGCCTTTGCCGACAACGCTATCCACCTCGCCGTCCAGATGACGACCGCCGCGATCGCGCAGGTCACCCCGTCGGGCACCGCCGAAGAGCAGGCCGCGCAACTCCGCGCCGCCATCACCGTGATCTACCCCGAGTGTGTCGCGCTCGTGCGAGAGGCGCGCCAGGGCCTCAAGTAACGCTGGTGAATGTCCAGATGGGGTCTGGCCCCTTCTGGACACTCACGAACGCTTGACTCCTTGTCGCTTGGCGCTTCGATCGTCAGGTGCGGCAAAAGTGCGGGCATTATGAGGAGGACGCCTTGATGGATAACGCCACGCTGCTTTGGATTGCCCTGCCTGTTGTCGTGATCACGGCACTCGTCTTGGATCTGTTCGTTTTTCACAAGAGCGACAAGGAGATCCCACCGCGAGAGGCGTTCCTTTGGACCGGCCTCTGGGGCGGCCTCGGGATTGCCTTCGGCGTCGCTATCTGGGTGCTACTCGGGCCGACCGTCGGGACGGAGTTTTTCACGGGATACCTTGTCGAGTACAGCCTCTCGATTGATAACGTCGCTGTTTTTGCGATCCTGTTTGCCGCGCTTGCCGTTCCCAGCGAGCTCCGCTACCGCGCCTTGTTCTGGGGCGTGATCATGGCGATCATCCTGCGCGGCATCCTCATCGCAATCGGTGGTGCGCTCCTCGAAGCGTTCTGGTGGATGCCGTTTATCTTCGGTGCCTTCCTGATCATCACCGGCATCCGCATGGCGCGGCACACCGACACGACTGAGCATCCTGCGGACAGCCGTATCCTCGCGCTGATTCGCCGCGTGCTTCCGCTCACTGAGGATTTCCGCGGCTCGTCGATGACGGTCAAAGAGAAGGGCAGGCGCCTCTTCACGCCGCTCTTCGTCGCCTTCGTAGCGCTCGCATTTTTCGACCTAATGTTCGCCGTCGATTCGGTACCGGCGATCTACGCAATTACGGATGATCCATTCATCGTGCTTGCCGCGAACGCCTTTGCGCTGCTCGGGCTACGCACGCTCTACTTCGCCATCGCCACGTCACTCGCGCGCTTTGTCTATCTCCAACCAACGCTGGCAATCGTGCTCGGTTGGGTCGGCTTCAAGATGATCATCTCGCACTGGTTCCACATGCCACCACTGATCAGCCTCGCCGTGATCCTGACGATCCTGGCTATCGGCATCCTCGCCAGCGTCCGCGCAAACCGCAAGGCCGAGGCCGCCGAAGCCTGAGCGTCCCGCGACGAGCCAGCGCGGAATGTCCAGATGGGGTCTGGCCCCTTCTGGACACTCACGAACGCTTGACTACTTGTCGCTTGGCGCTTCGATCGTCAGGCGCGGCAGGATCTTGTTGAGCCAGCGCGGGATGTACCAGGCCTTGGCGTCGAGCAGATACATCAGCGCGGGGACGAGCGTCAGGCGGATCACGAAGGCGTCGAGGATGATCGCTAGGCCGAGGGCGAGACCGAACTCCTTGATAGTGCGATCGATGCCCGTCATGAAGGCGAAGAAGACCGAGGCCATAATCAGCGCAGCCGCGATGATCACGCGCCCAATTGTGGCCACGCCATCGGTGACTGCCTCGCGCGGCGTATCGCC
>CANKHS010000112.1 GCA_947481755.1 Actinomycetota bacterium
CTGGCGGGTCTGTTCGACACGCACCCGCCCCTGCAAGAGCGCATCGATCGCCTCCAGGAGATGGGTGGCTTTACGTTGCCGCCAATCCCGAAGGGCGCAGCGGACGCCTGATCCCACGCGCCTTAGCGCTCGACGAGCACGACGGCCTGGGCAGCAATACCCTCACCACGACCGGTAAAACCAAGCCCATCTGTTCCTGTGGCCCGCACAGAGACGCGGTCGGCAGTCGATCCCATCGCCGCAGCACAGGCGGTACGCATTGCATCGACATGTGGCGCAATACGCGGCTGCATCGCCACGACCATGCAATCGGCATTGACGAGACTCCAGCCCTCCGCCGCGATTCGTTCGGAGGCGAGCCGCAGCAGGTCGATCGATGCGGCCCCTTCCCACTCATCGTTAGACGGGAACATGCGACCGATATCGCCAAGGCCGGTTGCTCCGAGTAGTGCGTCCGTCAAGACATGACAGACGACGTCTGCATCGGAATGCCCCTCCAGCCCGTGCGTGTGCTCGATCGTGACGCCACCCAAGACCAGAGCGCGCCCCGCGACCAGGCGATGCGCATCGACCGCTGTGCCAACCCGAAAATCAGCCAATGGGTACCGCCCGACGATCGCGTCCCTTGATCTGCATGACCTCAGAGTATCCCGCGGCCACCGCAGCCTGTACGGCGAGGTCGAAGTCGCGAGCAATATCTGCGGGCACGTGCGCGTCGGACGAGAGCACAATGGGCACACCACGTTCGTAGTAGCGCTCGAGCAACGCCTGCGATGGATACAGCTCCTGGGCGGCTTTGCGCAGACCCGCGGTCGAGATCTCAACACAGACGCCAGCCTCGGCGAGGGCATCCGCGATCGTGTCGTAGGCCCACTCGAGCGTCGTCGAGGAGGGCAGCGGGCCAAACGACTTGGGTAGATCCGAGTGCGTCATGACGTCAAACTGGCCACTCATGGCGGCGCGGGTGTAGCGGTCGACGTAGCCGCGCCAGAGCGCGTCCGAGTCAATGTGATCGAAGGCCGAGTAGAGGTCGTAGTCAACCGCACCCTCGTCGACCCAGTGGATGCTGCCAAGGATGAGATCCCACGGCCGTCCACGCAGCGCCTCGACGAGGACGTCTTGTCCTTCCGGCAGCCAGTCGCACTCGATACCAATCAGCAGTGGAAAGCCGATCGACTTGGCCTCGCTGAGAGCCTCCCAGTAGGCATCGATATCCCACTCGGTCTGCGTCTGCCAGTACTCATGCGCCCAGGCCGGCTTGGCCGCGCGAAAGCGGTAGATGTGTTCGGTGATCGCGACGGCCTCGAGGCCCTGATCCATCGCTGCTGCCACGTGTGGCACGATCGTCTCGATCGACAGCGCCTCTTCGTCGAGCGGATCGTCGTCGGGACGAAGGTGCGTGTGATGGTCAGTCAGCATCGCGCAATTCCTCGGCACGTCGCAGGTCGTCGCGCGTCGTGATCTTGATGGCCCGAGGATCACCCACCACCGTCACGACCGTGCCACCGATGCGTTCGACGAGGCTCGCGCAATCGGTACCCGTCGCACGGTCGGGGGCGGCCAGTGCTCGCCGCAAAACGTCTGCGACAAAGCCCTGCGGCGTCTGAACGGTTCGCAGGTCTCCCCGCTCGAGCGTCTCGAGCACCCGACCCGACCCATCGACGCGTTTGACCGTATCGACGATTGGGAGGGCAGGAATGACGCCATCGGCACCATCGGCAAACCCTGCCAGCACCCGATCGATCAGTTCGGGTGACACGAGCGGACGCGCGGCGTCGTGCACGAGAATCAGCACAGCATCGGCTGGCACTTCGGCAACACCAAGCGCCACGGAATCCGAACGCGAGGCACCACCGGCAATCGCGATCGACGCCTTACCCGCACCGATGTCGTCGACCATAAAGGTGGCGCGTTCTTCCCATCCCTCCGGCACGACCAGCACGATGCCGTCGATACCTGGATGGTCATCAAGTGCAGAGACGGAAGCAGCGACCAACGGGTTCTCGCCAAACGCGACGAAGGCCTTCGGGTGCTCAGCGCCCAGGCGTTCACCCGAGCCGGCCGCGACCACGACCGCCCAGACGGCGACCGCCTCAGCCATCAGCGCTTAGACGGAGCGCGCGGCGCGCGCCTCGGCGCGGGCCGTCGCAAGATCGGAGAGGAGCTTGTCGAGATGCTCATTGGTAGCGTCCTCATCCTTGTCGAGCACCCAACGGAGCTCGGACGAGAGGATGCGCTTGGCCTGCGACAAGAGCTGACGCTCACCCGACGAAAGCGGGCGCTCGGAGTCGCGCAACGAGAGATCGCGAATGACCTCAGCAATCTCCTTGACGTCACCGGAGCGAATCTTGTCCTTGTTCATCCGGAAACGGCGGCTCCAAGAACCGGTATCAGCCGGGATCTCCTCGGCCAGTACGGCGAGAACCGCATTCGCGCCCTTCATGTCCATCACGCGGCGGAGCCCAAGCTCGTCGACGCGGTTGACAGGAATCCGAACCACCAGGTCGTCAGCGATGATTCGAATCGTGAGGTACTCGACCTCCTCGCCCAACACCGTGCGCTTCTCGATGCCATCGATCACGCCAGCGCCGTGCTGGGGATAGACGATCCGATCTCCGACTTTGAACACGCGGTGCTCCCTCCGACCTAGAGCCGGAAGGATAACGGTTTTTCGTCGCGAATGGGGGAGGTTATTTCGCGTTCCGAAGAAGCCGGTCGTGCAGCCGACGAAGGCCCTGTTGCACGTCGGCAGCCTTCGACTGCGAGACCCCATCGATCCCTGCGAGCTCGCGCAACGTAGCGCGCATCAGCGCATCAAACGTCGGGAAGGCCGCCACGATTTGTGTGGCCTCATGATCCGTCAAATTCGGGATGTGTGCGAGAGCGCGATATCCACGCGGCCGCAGCGAACCATTGGCAACCGCACTGTCTTCGTGCCCGAGCGCGGTCCCCAGCGCATGCATGCCGACCAGGTCGTTGTAGGTAAGGCCCGCGATTCGTTCGAGGACCTCTTCGTCACTGCTCGATGAAGCCGGGTTTCGGTAGTCGCGAATCGTCGCCATCCGCTCGTCGAGCACGCCATCCGACAGTTCGCCGAGCTGCATCGAAACGAGCCGACCATCCAAACCAAGCTCGTCGACATTGCGTTGGATCTCGCCGACCATGCGCGAGGCCATCTCAGCGCGCTGAAGCACCGTCAGGACATCATCGATCGTGACATCGCCACGTAGCTCGTGCATCGTGAGGTCATCGGCACCGCGATCGAGCTGGGCGCGATGGTTGCGCAGCGTGGAGAGCCCTTGCGTCGCCTTGGCAAGCACGTCGGTGATCGAATCAAGCTGGTATCGCGACCCACCCGTGTAGATGTTGACGGTGTCACGTTCCTGCGAGATTGCCACAACGATCGCGCCGGTCTGGCGCGCAACGCGCTCTGCCGTGCGGTGACGCGTGCCGGTCTCGGACGTCGTGACAGTCGCATCAGGCATCAGATGCACATTGGCTCGCATAATCAGCTTCAGTTCGGCGTCGAGTACGATCGCGCCATCCATCTTGGCGAGCTCGTACAACATCTGCGACGAGAATGGCATGTCGAGCTCAATACCACCCGAGATCAACGGCGAAATCTCATCTTTCGAAGCGATTACAATCAGCGCACCGAGGTGCCCCTTGATGATGTCGTTGATGCCGAGGCGTAGATCAGTACCGGGGGCAAGCAGCCTCAGGGCACTGGCAAGACGAGGGTTTCGGCGTGGATCGATCAACATTGGACAGGTATCGTAGCCGGGTGACGAATTCTAAGCCGATCTTGATCGTCGATGGCGATGCCTTGGCCCATCGTGCCTACCATGCGCTTGGCAAGATTATTGGGAACAATGGTCTCTCTGTTGGTCTGCTGCAGGGCACAATCTCGATGCTTGCCTCTGCCTGGGATCTGTTTGAGCCACGCGCGATGGTGGTTGCCATCGATAGTCGCCTACCGTCCTATCGCAACGAACTCTGGCCCGCCTATCAGGCTCAGCGAGACCCCTTTGCCGACGACCTTGTCGCGCAACTGGATGCATTACCGGGACTCGTCGCTGCCTTCGGTATTCCAGCGATCCGCATTGATCCGTGGGAGGCAGACGACGTCTGCGCGACACTGGTCGCACTTGAGGAGGCGGTCGGCGGCCCGTCTCTGGTCTTGACGCACGACCGCGACGCCTTTCAACTGGCTTCCCCACAGACGGCCATCATTCGCCCCCTGTCGGGAATGTCCGAAACCGAGCTTGTCGACCCTGCGGGTGTCGTCGAGCGCTACGGCGTGACGCCACAGCAGGTGCCCGACCTGATCGCCCTCCGTGGTGACCCCTCCGACAACATCCCGGGCGCACGCGGCATTGGCCAGAAGACTGCGGCCGAGTTGCTCCAGCGGTATGGAGACCTAGAGGGCGTGATCGCACATGCCGCCGAGCTGACTCCTGCGCGCGCAAAAGCCGTGGCCGAGTCGGCGGACGACCTCCGTCGCTTTCGCCAGCTCGCTGTGATGCAGGCCGACTTGCCAATCGAGCGTCCCGTCGACCGCGTCCCGAACTGGCAGGCGGGAGCGGCCGCCTGCGCAAACGCCGGCATGGGTCGCCTGGCCGAACGTCTCGCGCAGCGCATGTAGGCGACATTTTGGGCCCGGGCCCAAAATGTCGCCTACATGCGCTGCGC
>CANKHS010000113.1 GCA_947481755.1 Actinomycetota bacterium
CGTCATACAACTGGACCTTGCCCGAAACGCGGCGGCCCTTCTCGTCGTCGACCGTCAACTTGACCGGCGACTCCTTGTGCTTCTGGACCCACTCGTAGAGCTCGTTATCGACCTCTTCAACGGTCGCGCCGTCGAAGACCGGGGTGGAAATCCACTCCGGTGGGTTCGGGTCGCCATCGGTACGGTACTTGGCGGCGAAGCCGAGGTGCGTCTCGAGAATCTGCCCGATGTTCATGCGGCTTGGCACGCCCAACGGGTTGAGGATCATGTCGATCGGACGGCCGTCCTCAAGGAACGGCATGTCTTCTTCGGGCACGATCTTCGAGATGACGCCCTTGTTGCCATGGCGCCCGGCAAGCTTGTCGCCCTCGGAGATCTTGCGCTTCTTCGCCACGAACACGCGGACCAGCTGGTTGACGCCGGCATTGAGCTCGTCGCCATTCGCGCGATCGAACGCCTTGACGTCGATCACCTTGCCGCCGTCGCCGTGCGGAACCTTCAGCGAGGTGTCGCGAACCTCGCGGGCCTTCTCCTTGAAGATCGCGCGGATCAGCTTCTCTTCCGCGGTCAGCTCGGTCTCGCCCTTCGGCGTGACCTTACCGACGAGCAGATCGCCGGAGCCAACCTCGGCCCCGATGCGAATCACGCCCATCTCGTCGAGGTCGCGAAGCGACTCCTCCGAGCGGTTCGGAATGTCGCGCGTCAGCTCTTCGTCACCGAGCTTCGTCGAGCGGGCATCAACTTCGTACTCGTCGATGTGCACGCTGGAGAGGACGTCGTCCTTGACGATGCGCTCCGAGAGAATGATCGAGTCCTCGAAGTTGTAGCCCTCCCACGCCATGAAGGCGACGAGCATGTTCTTACCGAGCGCGAGCTCGCCCTCTTCCGAGGCACTGCCGTCGGCGAGGACCTGGCCAGCCGTCACCTTGTCGCCCTCAAGGACGATTGGCTTCTGGTGGATCAGGGTGCCCTGGTTCGAGCGCATGAACTTGACGAGCTCGTAGCGGTCTTCGCCGTCAGAGGCCTTGACCGTGATCGTGTTCGCGTCAACGCCACTAATCACACCAGAGCGCAGTGCGACCACAACGTCACCCGTGTCGACTGCGGCACGACCCTCGAGTCCGGTACCCACAACGGGGGCCTCGGAGACGAGCAGCGGTACAGCCTGGCGCATCATGTTCGAGCCCATCAGGGCGCGGTTAGCGTCGTCGTGCTCGAGGAACGGAATCAGTGCCGTCGCGACGGAGACAAGCTGCTCCGGAGCAACGTCCATCAGCGTGACCTCATTCGGCGGTACGAGTCCGAGGTCGCCACCATGCTGGCGGACGACGACGAGACCGTTCTCGCCGGTCAGGTTGCCCTTGGCGTCGATCGGCGTGTCGGACTGCGCGATCAGGTGCTTCTCTTCCTGGGAGGCGTCGATGTAGACGACCTCCTTGGTGATGGCACCGTTCTTGACGATTCGGTACGGCGACTGCACGAAGCCGAACTCCGAGACCGTCGCGTACGACGAGAGCGAACCGATCAGACCGATGTTCGGTCCTTCTGGTGTCTCGATCGGGCACATGCGGCCGTAATGGGTCGGGTGAACGTCGCGCACTTCGATCGGTGCGCGCTCGCGGGTCAGACCACCAGCACCAAGTGCCGACAGGCGGCGGCGGTGCGTCAGGCCAGACAGCGAGTTCGTCTGATCCATAAACTGCGACAGCTGCGACGAGCCGAAGAACTCCTTCAGCGCGGCCACGACAGGACGAATGTTGATAATCGTCTGCGGCGTGATCGTGTCGACGTCTTCCGTCGTCATGCGCTCCTTGACGACACGCTCCATGCGGTACAGGCCGACGCGGAACGCCTCCTGGACCAGCTCGCCCACGGTGCGCAGGCGGCGGTTGCCGAAGTGTTCGTACTCGTCGAGCTCGCGAGCGACCTCGTCGGTGCGCTGAATCTCGCGGCAGGCGTCGGCGAAGTCACGCGACTCCGGATCGACACCAAGCATGATCGGCAGGCGCACGATGCGGCGCACGAGCTCGATTAGATCGCGATGCGTCAGGACGCGGATGTTCGGGTCCACGTCGAGCTCAAGGCGCGAGTTCAACTTGTAGCGACCAACGCGCGTCAAGTCGTAGCGCTTCGAGTCAAAGAAGAGGGTGTCGAACAACTTCCGCGAGTTATCGATCGTCGGCGGCTCGCCCGGACGCTGCTTCTTGAAGACCTCGATCAGAGCCTGGTCATGCGTCTTGGCCGGATCCTTCTCCAGCGTCAGGTCGATGAACAGGTTCGGCTCACCCGTGTCCGCGTCGCGGAACAGGTTGCGAATGCCCTCGTCGGAGTGCGTGTCGAACGTCTCGCCCGTGGTCGCGTCGACCTCGGGCAGGGCGCGCAGCAGCGTCGTCACCGGCAGCTTGCGCTTACGGTCGATGCGTGCGAAGACAAGACCCTTCTTGTCGATCTCGAGCTCGAGCCACGAACCGCGCTGTGGCATCAGATTCGCGGTGAAGACCTGCTTCGCCGGATCCTTCGGCTCCATGATGTACGCGCCCGGCGAACGCACCAGCTGCGTTACGACGACCCGCTCGGTGCCATTGATAATGAAGGTGCCCGCAGCCGTCATCTGCGGGAAGTTGCCCATAAAGACCCGCTGTTCGCGGATCTCGCCCGTTTCCTTGTTGATAAACGAGACCGTCATGAAGAGGCCCGACTCAAAGCTCTTGTCGGTCTCGCGGCACTCGCGCTCCGTAATCGCCGGCGGCTCGAAGACGTGGTCTCCGAACTCCACGGCGAGCGTGCCGGTGTAGTCCTCGATCGGCGAAATATCGTTGATGACCTCACGAATACCTGTCTCCATGAATTTCTTGAAGGAGGTGCTCTGAATGTCAATCAGATTGGGGACGTCAAGGATGCGCGCGGCAGGGGTCTTCTCTAGGTGAGAGAAATTGCGGCGCTGACGCTTCGGACGGGGCTTGGCAGAGGCCACGGGCCCTCCTCGGTGCTGGAAGGTAGACGGAAGCTCAACCGTGGGCATACGGCGAGCGAACGCGCAGAGTAACATAGTCCCGCGGAGCATGCTACGCCCCTACCGGGGCGGAACCGTCGGACAAGGGCAAGGTACAGGTACTACCCCTCGGAGTCCATCAACTTTTGGCAATCTCTCCAGAAAGGTGTAGCATGCGTTCGTGCTCTCGATCCCGCAAGCAGCCACCCATTCTGGCCGCGGCGCGGAGACAATTCGTCGCTGGATTCGGAGCGGACGCCTGCCAGCTCACCGCACTGGCGGTCGCCTGTATGTCCATCAGGAAGAACTTGACGCACTGATTGCCCGCCCAGCCCACGATCTCCCCGCTGGCTGGAGCCGCACCAGCTGGGGTACGCGGCAACCAGATTGGGTCGGCGAGGTACGGCGCGCTCGCGGTGGAAGAAAGCTGCCCGCCTGATGCTGGTCGTCGACCCCACCATCATCTTGCCAATGTTGGCCGCCAAGCCCGCGTGGACGAGTGCGGGCTCCGACGACCTGGTCGCCCCTCCCCTGCTCTGGTCGGAATGCCGCTCGCTCCTCCACGATCTCGCACGGCGCGGCGTGCTACCAACGGCGGAGGCGCGTCGCATGCGGCGGGTGCTCGATCGCGCACCGATCACGGAACTGAGCCACCCGCAACTCGGTGAGGAATCCTGGCGGGTCGCCGACCTCCTCAACCACTCCCGCACCGAGGCGGCCGAATACGTTGCGCTCGCCCGCCTGATCGGCGCGCCCCTCGCAACGCTCGACCGCGACCTGGCTGAGCGCGCAGCAGTCGTCTGTCGTGTCGAGGTGCCGGACTGACGTTCTCGGTGAGGATAGAAGCGACGAAGGGCCCCGGGTTGCCCCGGGGCCCTTCTGACGAACACACCACCCGAGCCTGAGCCCGGTGACGAGACTGCTTAGCGCAGTTCGACGGTGGCGCCGGCCTCGACGAGCTCGGCCTTCATCTTCTCGGCGTCCGCAGTCGGGACGCCTTCCTTGACCATGCCCGGTGCGCCGTCGGCGATGTCCTTGGCCTCCTTGAGACCAAGACCCGTCGCGGAGCGGATCACCTTGATGACCGGGATCTTCTGCGAGCCGGCTTCGACGAGGAAGACGTCGTAGGACGACTTCTCCTCGGCGGCCTCGGCCTCGCCACCGCCGCCACCTGCAGCTGGTGCCGCAACGGCGACAGCAGCAGCAGCGGAAACGCCGAACTCCTCTTCGAGCGCCTTAACCAGCGTCGAAAGGTCCATCACGCTCATACCCTTGATCTCTTCGATCAGTTGATCTGTGGTCAATGCCATGACCTGTACTCCTTGTATCGGTGTGTAACCGTCCGCTTACGCGGCGGCCTTCTGCTTTTCGACCTGGTCCAGCGCAATCACGAGACTGCGTGGAATTGCTGCGAGAGTACCGGCGAGTCCAGTGATCGGACTTGCCAGGGCGAACACGAGCTGTGCGTGCAACTGATGCCTCGAGGGCAGCGTTGCGAGCACCTTGATTCCGCCTTCGTCGAGCACGGCCCCGTCAACAAGGCCGCCCTTCAACTTCAGAATCTCGGTCTCCTTCGCCGCCTTGGCAAGTGCCTTGGCAACGGGAGCCGGATCCGAATGACAGAACGCGATCGCCGTCGGACCGGACAAAAACTCGAGGATGCCCTC
>CANKHS010000114.1 GCA_947481755.1 Actinomycetota bacterium
ATGCGGTCGTGGGTGCACTGTTGGCTGCGGATGGTCTGCCGCCAATTGTCGAGTTGCTCTGGGTTGGCGTGGCGATGGTGGCTGCACGAACGCTGGCGATGGGGCTCAATCGCCTGATCGACGCTGAGGTCGATGCACGCAACCCGCGGACGGCCAAGCGCGAGATCCCCGCTGGCCTCGTTTCGAAGGGTCAGGTTGTCGGGCTCTGCGTAGTGTCTCTGGCCGTGCTGCTTGTGGCCTGCTGGAACCTCGCGCCGATGACACGCTGGCTGTGGCCGTTTGTGGTCGTGCCGTTCTTGATCTACCCGTACATGAAGCGCTTCACGTGGGCGTGCCACCTCTGGCTCGGCCTCTGCATCGGGTTGGCCCCCGTTGCGGCCTACGTGGCGATCGCCGACGCCCTGCCGCTGGCAGCGTTTTGGCTGCTTGGCGTGGTCGGTTTCTGGATCGCGGGCTTCGACATCATCTACGCGACGATGGATGTCGAGCACGATCTCGAGGAGGGTATCCATTCGGCGCCGGCCGACTTCGGTGTCGGTCGTGCACTCTGGTTTGCCCGCGTCCTCCACCTGCTGAGCATTGTTTCGATGGTTGGCGTCGGCGTTTGGTCGGGCCTGGCCTGGCCCTATTGGGTTGCCGTCGCCGCCTGCGCGGCCCTCTTGATCTACGAGCACGCGATCGTGCGCGAAGACGACCTCTCGCGTGTCAACCAGGCGTTCTTCAACGTCAATGTGATCCTCGCATTTCTGTACTTGGCTGGCGTCATCGCTGCTCTCGCGATCGCCTAAACGCCATCAGCTGCGGGTCCGCGATCCTAGGAGGACATGACAAGTGCGCACTTGTCATGTCCTCCTAGGATCGCGAGCGGACCTGGATTGCGCCTAAACGACTAGCTGGCGATCGAGGCCTCGAGCCGCAGTTTGAGGTCCGCGGGGAGCGGTTTCGACTCGGTGTGTTCGACGTTGGTGTGGACGAGCACGCCACGCGCACTGGCGCAGAGGCGGTCGTCGGAGGAGGCGTGGACCGTCTCGCGCAGCGTGATCGAGGAGTTGCCGACGCTCTCGACCTCGACCTTGACGAGGGCGGCACCGTCCTCCTGGGTAAGAGCCGAGATGAAATCGATCGAGACGTGGCGCACCACGAACTCTGTCAGCTGCGTGATGCCCTCACCAAGCGCGTTGGCGAGCCAGGCGTCGCGTCCCTCTTCGAGATAGTTGAGGTAGACCGCATTGTTGACGTGGTTGAAGCCATCGAGGTCGCGCCAGCGGATGGGCACGGTCTTGCGGCCGGGTTCGATCGGCGTTGTCACAGTTGAAATTCTCCGCGAGCCACGACAGCGCAGGAGCCACCAACGCGGGGCGCCTCTCCCGGAGCCACATCGACTTCGATCCACGAGGGGCGGAGCATCTCCACACCCTGATGCATGTAGATACGACCTGCCGCGACCACGCCGCTGTTTAGGAGGTGTACGCCAAGGGCGCCAGCGGCAGAGCCCGTCGCGGGGTCTTCGTTGATGCCATCGAGGGGTGAGAACATGCGCGTGCGCATTTCCTCGCCTTGGGGCGGAGCCCAGACATAGATCGTGTGGGCCTCAAATTCGGCCAGCGCACTGATGTTCGGCTTGGCGGCGCTGACATCGGCGACCGGGCAGAGCAGGTGCGTGATGCCGTTGGCTGCGCGCATCGGCTCGCCGATCAGTGGCGTGCCGAGTGCGCGACCGAGCGCCTCGACGTCGACGTCGGCGGGTCCGATCAACGGATCGGGCTGAGTCATGCGGGCACCGATAAGTGTGCCGCCTTCGCGCTCGATCTCGACGGGGATCAGCCCCATGCCGGTCTCAAACCCAATCGTGTGGATCGGGGTGGCGCGGGCGATCACCCAAGCCGACCCGAGCACGGGGTGGCCGGCAAACGGGAGTTCTTCGGTCGGCGTAAAGATCCGCAGTCGTGCGGTGCCGCCATCCTCGGCGCGCTGGAGAAACGTCGTCTCCGACAGATTAGTTTCGCGTGCGAGTGCCTGCATCGTCGCGTCGGAAAGCCCGTCGCCGCCCGTAAAGACCGCGAGCGGGTTGCCCTCGAGGGGCGTGGTCGTAAAGACATCGACGATGACGTAGCGGAGCGTGCGCATGCCTGCACGATATCCGTTTCCAATCTGTAGTGCAATGCGCTACAGTGCGCTACATGTCGAATCCGCTCAGTCTCCGCCTCCAGGGCGATGCGCTTCAACGCCTCTGGTTTCAGGCAAAGCTCGCCGGTATGCCTCCACGCACGCTGGCGCAGCGCATGCTCGAGGAAGCACTGCGAATGGCCGAACACCCCGAGATCCGATTCACGACGGGGCCCGCTGGGCGTCGAGCGACGCTGCGGGGCTGTGGCCTCGACGTGTGGGAGGTCGTCCAAGTACTTAGGGCCAACAACAACGATGCCACTGAGGTCGCGGCCTATCTCGAGGTACCGCAGCATTGGATCGATGCGTGTGTGGCGTACTACGGAGCGCATCCAGAAGAAATTGACGAGCGGCTCGAACTTGAGCGGCTCGAGGGGGAGCGGGGGCTTGCCGCATATCAAGCCGGATTGGATCGCCTCACGGGTTGAGGTTACTCCTTGACGAAATGCTCGCGCCCAGCATTGCGCGAGGACTGCGCGAGCGTAATCTCGACGCGGTTGCGGTGCTCGAGTTACGGCTCCAGGGGTCTTCGGATGCGTCGCTGATCCAAATCGGACGGAAAACGCGGAGAGTTATCGCGACGAAGAATGTCCGAGATTTCCGCAAGTTGCAGAATCAATCCTTCGCGGACGGCGACGGGCATTTCGGTCTCATCTTGATCGCAAGCGACGTTGACTGCTCACGTGCTTCGACGGGCCGCCTTGTCTCCATGCTGGCGAGGATCGCCGAGGACCACCCCGGCGACGACGATCTGCGCAATCGCGAGCTCTGGCTGTAGCAATAATTTCTAGGAACGCCTAAACTTCAAACGTGGCTCCCCCTCAATTTGCGGAACCGCTCGAAAACCCCGCTGCTGCTGCCCTGCCGGGCGAAGCGCGCGTGCTGGCGGCGGCCGAGGAGTCGCTGACCGGCAACCGTCGTGGCCTTCGCAAGCTGTGGCCGTTTCTTGGGCCCGCCTTCGTGGCGGCAATTGCCTACGTCGACCCGGGCAACTTCGCGACCAACATCGCGGCTGGTTCGGGCTACGGCTACATGCTGCTGTGGGTCATTCTGGCCGCCAACCTGATCGGCATGCTCGTGCAGTCGATGAGTGCGAAGCTCGGCATTGCGTCGGGCATGTCGCTGCCGGAGGCGTGTCGAAAGCGCCACTCGAAGCCCGTCACGATTGGGCTCTGGCTGATTGCCGAGTTTGTGGCGATGGCGACGGATCTGGCCGAGTTTATTGGTGCTGCCGTGGCGCTCTACCTGCTGTTTGGGCTGCCGCTCTTGCCGGCTGCGCTGGTCACGGCCGTCGGCTCGTTCGGGATCTTGGCGCTCCAGACGCGAGGTGGTTTTCGCCATTTTGAGGCTGTGATTACGGGGCTTCTCGGTGTCATTATCGTGGGCTTTCTCGTCCAGGTTGTGATGGCAGGGCCCGATGGTGTGGCGGTCGCCAAGGGACTGGTGATTCCTGGTTTTGATGGCACGGAAAGCGTGCTCTTGGCAGCCGGCATCCTCGGTGCAACGGTGATGCCACACGTGATCTATCTGCACTCGGCACTGACGAAGCCGCGTGCGTTGGGTCGGAGTGATGCGGATCGCGCGCGCCTGATTCGCTTCGAACGGATCGACGTGGTGATCGCGATGGCGATCGCCGGCGCCGTCAACATGTCGATGCTGATCGTTGCGGCAGCCGTCTTTTATTCGCGGGGAATGACGGATGTCGTCGACCTCGAGCAGGTCCATGCGCTGCTTGGCACGTACCTGTCGCCAGCCGCGCCAGTCTTGTTCGGGTTGGCCCTGTTGGCCTCGGGAATTTCGTCGTCGAGCGTCGGGACATTGGCGGGTCAGGTGATCATTGAGGGCTTCATCGGGCGTTCGATTCCGTTGTTTCTGCGGCGTCTGATCACGATGGTGCCGGCGATCGTGGTGATCGCGATTGGTGTCAATCCGTCGAGAGCACTGATTCTGAGCCAGGTTGTCCTCAGTTTCGGCATTCCTTTCGCGCTAATCCCGCTGATTCTGGCGATGCGCGACCGGTCACTGATGGGACGCTTTGTGATTAGCCGCCTGACGCTGTTTGCTGCGAGCTCTGTGGCGGCGCTGATCATTGGCCTCAACGTGTTCTTGCTCTGGCGGACGTTCGGGGGCTGACCCCCGGGGAGCTGGTGTGGGCTCGAACAGGCGCCTATTTGATTCCACGCGCTGGTCAGATTACGTCGTGATGGAATGTCCATCAGATTGATATAAAACGGTTGTTTTTAGTTGTAGAACCAAATGATCTATGCATGGCATGGTGCTAGCACCATGCCGATCGTGCGCGATCGGTAGGCTAGCCTCCTTTTCGCTCAACTAAGCCAAAAAGACGCACTCGTTACACCGATTCGGCGCTACACTTTTGGACATGGTGACGAACGTTACCTGCCAATCG
>CANKHS010000115.1 GCA_947481755.1 Actinomycetota bacterium
CCGAAGGAGAGCGGTCGAGCACGCCAGGGCGGCCGAGTGCGAGGTTCTGGAGTGCCAAGCGCAGCGGTGCGGCGTACGCGAACTGGCCGTCAAGCAGGAACAGGCTGGTCTGCAATGCAGCCAACTCTTGATCGCTGAGGTGCAGCGGCGGGAGGAAGTAATTCTCGCGCGTCAGCGTGTAAAGCTCTTCGCCGGTGAACTCATCGCGGTTCGACTTGATCGGTACACCCAGTGCCAAGAGTTCTGCGCGGTCGGCATAGAAGCGGCGTGCAAAGGCCTCGTCGGACATGTCGTAATACCCCTCGACAGCGTTCTTGGCGTCGCGCGCAGTGATTGGCCGCTTCTCGGCCATGATGTACGCAACGAGCGAGAGCTGACGGATCAGTTTGTCCGCGTCATGGCTCATCGCGCCACACCTGTCTGCCGGTCGTCGTTACCACTCCAATCCATAGTTGGAGAGCATACGCAGTTCTGACAACGGGCGCGATGCATTGCGCATCCTGCTATGGCGCGGGAACGGCTTGGTAGCCTCGGAATTGTGGCCCGCGTCGTCGCTCATTTGGATCTAGACGCCTTCTTTGCGGCGGTCGAGGTGCTCGAAAACCCTTCGTTGGCAGGGTTGCCTGTGGTGGTGGGTGGAGATCCGCAGGGGCGCGGTGTGGTTGCAACGGCCTCGTACGAGGCGCGCGCCTTTGGTATTCGCTCGGCAATGAGTGCGGCAGAGGCAGTCCGTCGCTGTCCAAACGCGGTCTTCGTCAAGCCCGATCATTCGCGGTATCGGCGCCATTCGGACGGCGTCTGGTCGTTGGTTCGCTCTGCTGTTCCTGTTGTCGAGCAGGTCGGTATCGATGAGGGCTACCTCGACCTATCGTCCGTTGCCTCGACGGCGGGGGAGGCTCGACTCTTTCTCGCGGACCTGCAGGAGCGCATCACAAGCGACACGGGCCTGCACGCCTCGTTTGGGTGTGGCACGGGTCGAACGATTGCGAAGGTCGCCTCGGATGCCGATAAACCACACGGCCTCGTGGTTGTCCCGGCGGGCAAAGAGGAGGAGTTTCTCGCGCCTTTGCCGCTCCGCGCATTGCCTGGCATTGGGCCGAAGGCCGACAAACGCTTGCGGACGGCGGGACTCACAACGATCGGCAACCTGGCGGACCTAGACGATGCGGATCTGCGGCTGGTCTTGCCCGGCGTCGTCGGCCAAGAGTTGCGTGAGCGCGCTCGAGGCATTGACCTTCGCCCAGTCCTCGCCGAGACCGGCCCCTCGGTGTCGATTGGGCAGGAGGAGACGTTCGACCATGACATCGTTGATCCGTCGATCCTGTCCGAGCACGCGGCCCGCATGGCTGCGGCCGTCACCGAGCGCCTCGTCAAGGAGGGCCGTGTTGCGCAGACGGTCACGATCAAGTTGCGCTATCCCGACTTTCGGATCCTGTCGCGCGCACGATCGGCCAGTGCGCCGACGGCCGACCTTGTCGAGATCACACGACTAGCGGAGGTTGCCCTGCAGCGCGCGTTGCGCGATCGAGAACCACCGGTGCGCCTCTTAGGCGTGACGGTCTCGCGACTGATCGAAGGCGAGCAGCTGCATCTCCACCTCGACGAAGAGGGCTAGAAAGCAGAGCTAGAAACGACGAGAGGCTCGGAGACCACCGGGGTCTCCGAGCCTCTCGCTCACTCCACGTTGTTCGTAAAAAGCTAGGCGCTGAGCGCGTGCTCTTCGAGATGCGAGTGCGACGGGCAGTACTCGCGGCTTGGCAATGGCGTGCGCTGGCACGGCTTGCCCTTACGGGTGGTTGCACGGCACGGAGCAATGACGCCCTCGCCGTGGCGCTCGATCTCGTCGCGAATGAAGTCCTGCGCGAGGCCGATGTAGCGCTCAATCGTGTAGTAGACGCGAGCCTGCTCCGTGATTGGGAAGTAGTAACGCACTTCCTGGAAGAGGCTGCGGGCCGGCTTGGGGAAGTAGCGGGAGTCGCGAGCAAGGCGCTCGATCGTGCTCTCACAGGCTGCGAGGATGCGGCGACGCGCCTCGACGACCGACACGGTGTCGGGCGAGGGGTCAACGGCGTCCTTGATTTCGACGAAGATTTGGCGGCTGAAGCGATACATAAGAACTCTTTCTACGAACGTACGTGGGCAATCGCACCACGTACCAAGTGCGAAATGGGGAGAAGCGGTGCGCTCCGCGGGGAATACCTGCTAAGCGCGCAAACCGCAGTGTACCGGTGATACGTTCTCCGCACAAGGCATTGTGTTAAAGATCACAAGAGTGCCCAACGTTCGCGTTGTAGAACGGCTCCGGTAGAGCCCGGCGATTGGGTAGTTACGGCTGAACTTGGCGCGCGTAGGCGTCGGGGTAGCCCTGGCCCTGAATCGTCGTCGCGGCAGTCGCGGCTTCGTCCTTCGTCGTATACGGGCCAGAGAAGACGGCCCAGTACCCAGGGTTGAGCGTGGGGAACTGCGACGAATCGAGGACGCCCACCATCTGCACACCCGCTGCCGAAGCCTGATCGGCAATCGCCTGGGCGTCGGCCTCGGTAAAGGATGCGGTGTCCTTTGAGGCGAGAATGACGGCGTAGCCACTCTGACCAGCCGGCCAACCTGTTGCGGACGAACCGGTGTCCGTCATGCCCGTGTCGGTGATGCCGGTGTCCGTGATTCCGGTATCGGTGATCCCCGTGTCCGTGATACCCGTGTCGGTGATGCCGGTATCCGTGACGGTCGTATCTGTGGCGGTCGATGCAGTAGCTGCCGTCGTGACAGGATCGTCGCCGTTGGTTGTCGTACGCAGCGCAACCCACGCGAGCCCAGCACCGGCGATGATCAGAACGACTGCGACGATTGCCAGGATCGACGTGTTGCGATTTGCAAACGCGGAACCGCCACCGGGAGGAGGTGGAATCTCGTCGACCGCGAGGCGCTCACCGCATTCGAGGCAGTACCGCTGATCCGAACGCATCGGCGACAGACAGGCCGGGCAGCGCGCAACATCAGCCGCTGGTAGAGGCGTCTCGAAAATCGGACCGCCGGGCAGGGGGCCGTCGTTCGTGGGCTGGTCGGCGTCGGTCATTGGGTTGGTGTCCCGCAGTAGGCGCAGAAGTTCGCGTCGACAGGAATTGCTGCCGTGCAGTGCGAGCACTTCGTCGACGACATCGCGACAGTGCCGGGTGGCAACGCGGTGCGGCCACTTGCGGCGTGCAGCGTGAGCGCACCGTCGATCTCTTTGGCGCGCTGTTCGACGGTCACGGCCTCCGAGGCACGCAGGCGCAGGAGGTGAAAGTTGAACTGGTCGCGGCGGGCCATCTCGATCAAGAGGCCACCGAGGTCGCCGCGGAGCTCTTGGTAGCGGCGGGCGAGCCCGGCGCGCTCCTTGCGCAACTCTCCAGCGGCTTTCTTAGCTTCACCGGGTGCAGAGGACATCTGCTGGATCGACTTGCCTTTGGCGTCGCGAACTTCGCTGGCAGCAACCGTAACGACGACGTCACCCGCCGAGTTTGGTCGTTGCGCGGATAGTCGCGCGCGATCGGAAAAGCCTCCCATTGCGCACGGAGTATACGGGGAATGGTCCAATCATCTGGTTCCACGTCGGTGAACACGCTGGTGGCATCGCTGCGCCAGGTGCGCCGGGTACGTCACGATGCAATGGTTCAGCGAAGGGCAGGAGACGTCATGACGCAGATTGTCGGAGTAGTTGGGCTAGGAACAATGGGTGCCGGGATCGTGCAGGTGTGCCTTGCAGCCGGCCATACCGTGATCGGGATGGACGGTGTCGATGCTGCCCGCGACAACCTGGCCGAACGGGTTGAGAAGGGCCTCCAACGCGGTGTTGCCAAGGGCACGCTGACGGCCGAGGACTGTGCAGCCGCCATGGCTCGCCTGTCGACAACGGCCACCGTTGATGGTTTCGCCGACGCTGATCTGGTGATCGAGGCGATCGCAGAGATCCCGCAGGTCAAGCACGACCTGTTCCGCGAGCTCGCTGCGGCGACGAAACCAGACGCCATCCTTGCCACGAATACGTCGGCAATCAGCGTGACGGGCATCGCCGAAGCCAGTGGTCGTCCCGAGAGCGTCGTTGGACTGCACTTCTTCAACCCCGCACCGGTCATGCCACTCGTCGAGGTCGTCCACACCAAGCACGCCGATCCAGCTGTGTACGCCGCAGCGATCGAGTTTGCTGAAGGTCTGGGCAAAGAGGCTGTGCCGTGCCCCGATACGCCGGGCTTCATCGTCAATCGCATTCTCGTACCCATGCTCAACGACGCGGTGCGGACGTACGCCGAAACGGGCGCCGATCCGGCCGACATTGATCGGGCGTTGCAGGCGGGTGCGGGCTGGCCGATGGGACCACTCGCGTTGATTGACCTGATTGGTGTCGACGTTCAGGTGCACGCCTCACAGGCGATTGCCGAAGCGCTCGGTGACGAACACTGCGCACCACACCCGCTGCTTCTACAGATGCTTGATGAGGGCAATTTGGGGCGCAAAACGGGTGTCGGGTTTCACCGTTACGACGCGTCCTAACGCAACCATCACACCTTGTTGCCGTTAGGGGAGCATAA
>CANKHS010000116.1 GCA_947481755.1 Actinomycetota bacterium
CGAGGGTGGCGGCCGCCGTCACCCGAATACCTGTCCCAGCTGCCGGTCGCATTTTCGGGACGACGAGCTGCGTCATTCGCTGCGCGTCTGCGCCCAGTGTGGACACCACTTTGCCGTGGGCGCGATGGAACGCATCGAGCAGATGCTTGACCCCGGCTCGTTTGTCGAAATTGGCAGCGACCTACGCGCGGCCGACCCACTCGCCTTCGTCGACCTCAAGCCGTATACGGATCGTCTCCTCGATGCCGAGCTGGCAACGGGGCTCGGCGACTCGTTGGTGGCGGGTAGCGGCCAGATTGTCGGACGCCCTGCTGCCGTTGCCGTGATGGATTTCGCTTTCATGGGCGGCTCGATGGGCAGCGTGATGGGCGAGCGTTTTTGCCTCGCCGCCGACCTTGCTGTGGCTCGCCGTATGCCGTTGATCAGCGTCACGGCCTCGGGTGGCGCGCGCATGCAGGAGAACATCCTCGCCTTGATGCAGATGGCGAAGACGGTTGGCGCGGTCGACAGCCTCCGCGAGGTCGGCGTGCCGTATATCTCGGTGTTGGCCCACCCAACCACGGGTGGTGTGATCGCGTCGTTTGCGTCGCTGGGCGACGTCGTCGTTGCCGAGCCGGGCGCGTTGCTCTCGTTTGCGGGCCCGCGTGTAGTCGAGCAGACGACGGGCGAGAAGACCGCCCCCGATTTCGGCCGCTCCGAATCGAACCTGCGACTCGGCCAGCTCGATACCGTGGTGCCGCGCCGCGAGTTGCGCGGCGAGCTGGCCAAGCTGTTGATGCTGTTCTCGCCCGCTGAGGACGAGCCGACGGGCGACAACGAACCACTGCCTCCGACGGGTACAGATGAGAACCCCGTCGACCGCGTGCTCGGCATGTTTGGACTGGGGCGAAAGCGTGGTTAGGGTCTCCGACGAAGTTCGCCGCCTGCGCAAGCGCTTTGAGGCGCGCGCCGAGGAGTCGCAGATTTGGGATGCGGTTCAGTTGGCCCGCCATCCCGACCGCCCGTACACGCTGGACTACGTCGAGCGGCTGTTTAGCGACGCCTTCGAGTTGCGCGGCGACCGCGCCTTCTCGGACGACGAGGCGCTGATCACCATGCTGGCGCGGTACCACGGCCAGACGGTGGTCGCGATTGGGCATCAGAAGGGCCGCGATCTGGCCGAGCGCACACGCCGCATGTTCGGCATGCCGCACCCTGAGGGGTATCGCAAGGCGATTCGAGCCGTCGAGCTGGCCGAGCGCTTTGGCTATCCGATCCTCACATTCGTCGACACGCCAGGTGCCTACCCGGGCGTCAATGCCGAGGAGCGTGGGCAGGCCGGGATGATTGCCCGCTCCGTGCTCGCGTTCTGTCAGGCCAGTGTGCCGGTCGTGGCGACGGTGATCGGCGAGGGTGGCTCGGGTGGCGCCTTGGCGATTGCGGTGGCGGATCGGGTGCAGATGCAGGAGAACGCGATCTACTCGGTCATTTCGCCCGAGGGCTGCGCGGCAATTCTCTGGAAGGATGCCGGCCAGGCCAAGAAGGCGGCCTTCGCCTTTCGTCCGACGGCTCGGGCCTGCCTCGATCTTGGCGTGATCGACACGATTGTGGACGAGCCGAGCGGTGGCGCTCATACGGATCTCGACGCTTCGGCGCGACTGCTCGATACCGCCCTACGGCAATCGCTCGCCGAGGCCGAGGCGATTCCGCCGGTCCAACGCCGCGCAATGCGACGCGCCAAGTTCCGCGCGATGGGCGTGTGGGGCGTGGCCGACGAGCCGACCAACCAAGACTTCTAAGCCTTTTCGGAGGCTAGGGGTGGAGGGGCAGTGGTTTCCGCGCCAGCCCAAGCGCTGCCTGAGCCGTCACCCAGACGGGCGTGATCACAAGCCCACGCTGGTAGGCGACTGCACCGTTTGAGCGTTCGAGCGAAGCAAGATACGCCTCGGCGGCTCGATCATGCTTGCCGGCGGCCGCGAGCCCTTGCAGGACCCAGGCCGTCGACTGTGCATCGGGTGCCGAGCCGGCATTCAGCGCGTAGCCACCCTGGCTACGAAACCGCTTGAGGGACGCGACGGCTCGCGTGATCACGGTGCTGTTTGGCGTCATGCCAGCAGCAACCGCAGCCATGATGCCCGATGCCGTCAGATTCGAATCGCCATCGCTGCCGGGCGCGACGGGCCAACTGCCGTCCCGATTCTGGTCTGCGAGCAGCGTGCGCTTGGCAGCGGCGGGGATCGACGCCCCCGCGGCCTTGAGGGCGAGAATGCCAAATTGGTTTGAGGCCACGAGCGTGCCAAGCCGACCACTTTTCAGGGAGCCTTGAACAGCCTGGACGAGATTACGTCCATTGGCATTGCCCGGATTGCGACCGGCGGCAGCAAGAGCAAGGACGGCGAGCTCGATGTCGGTGGTCGAGGTGAGGGCCTTGGCGTGCCGCTCGATGCAGGACGCGGCGGAGCCGGCCGAGCGACCACTCGCAACGAGCCCAAGCGCGGCCCATGAGGTGAGGTTGACGCTTGCGGCCGCGCCGGATTCGCGCGCGCAACCGTTGACATCGAGGCTGGAAGCCAGAAACGAACCTGTCGAGGACAGGCTTGCTGCCTGTGCCGGAACCCCGACGACCAGCAGTGCAAGTAGGCCAAGCAGGAGCGAACGCATCATCGTTTCGCCTCCTCTGGACTCAGCCAGCGTCCGCGCACGCGTTGGGCGCTGCGTTCCAAGAGGCCGATCAGGGGGAGACCGGCGACGCCGAGCAGGATCACGTTGGTTGTGGCGTGCACGATGTCAAACGGTACTGCTCGTGCGTGGACGGCGATGAATGCCGACAGCGTCAGTGCGGGTCCAAACGAGGCGAGCTGCCAGATGTCCATCCCCGCGCCAAAGGCGAGGCCCCAGATTGCCCCAAGCAGCATCAGCGCCCAGCGGCTTCGGCGCAGGGCTGGTGCGAGCAACCCACCACTGGCTCCGGCTAGGCCCCAGAGCAGCATCTGCCACGGCGTCCACGGGCCTTGCCCAAGAAACGTGTTCGAGAGGAGCGCCGCGCCAGCGCCGACTGCGGCTCCTGCCCGGGGGCCAAGGGCAACGCCCGTGACGATCGCGATCGCCGTCACCGGTTGGGCACTGGGGATGGCCGCGAAAGCAATACGGCCGGCGGTGGCGGCGGCGATCAGGACCGCGACGAGGCCCAGTTCGCGTGCGCCACCACGGCCACGTTCGTAGAAGACCAGCCCGAGCAGCAGGACGAGCAGTCCACCAAGAGCGACGATCGCACTGATGCTCATGGCGCCTCCCCGGCGGTCTCGAGGTGGCCGTCCTCGAGTACCCAGCGACAATCCGCACAGGCGCGCGCAAGGTCGAGGTCGTGGGTCGCGACGATGGCACAGCCTCCGCGAGCTGCGTGTTCGCGCAGCAGCAGCACGAGCGCCGCGCGATGGGCGAGGTCCATCCCGCGGGTCGGCTCGTCGAGCAGGATTAGTTGGGGCGAGAGGGCAAACGCCGCGGCGATGGCCACCCGCTCGCGTTCGCCAACGGAACAATCCCGCGGATTACGATCTGCGAGGTGGACAAGGTCGAGCGCAGCAAGCATCTGCTCGGCGACAGCCGGGTCGCACCCGAGCGTGCGTGGCCCGAGCAGGATCTCGTCTCGCACGGTGTCACACAGCAGCGTGCGGCCCGGATCTTGGGGTACGAAGGCGACGAGCGGCACACGCGACTCGGCACCCGCTGGAGAGAGATCGCGGCCGTCGACGACCAGGCGACCGCTAGGGGTTGGCTCGAGCCCAGCGAGCGTGCGGAGCAGCGTGCTCTTGCCACCACCGTTGGGGCCGAGCAGGGCCGCTACCTGCCCCGGTTGGAGGGAGACGGTGGCGTGGCGGACGACGATGCGCTCGCCACGCTGAGCGGTGAGGCTGTCGAGCGTCACGAGTGGGGGTCCCGTCGAAGCGTTCGCGGGCGCCAAAGGCGTCAGCGGAACCGTCGCCTTCGGCGACACGAGAGAACCATGGCGCAGGCCGATCACACGATCTGTCAGATGGCCGACGCGATCGTGGCGGTGCTCAGCGATCACGATTGCGAGGCCGAGGTCGGCGAGGCGCCGCAGCTCGCCAACGAGCTCGCAGGCCGTGTCGTCATCGAGCTGTGCGGTCGGCTCGTCGAGCAGCAGCACGGCGGGCTCGGGCGCGAGCACGGCGGCGAGTGCCACGCGCTGGCGCTCGCCCGCCGACAGCTGGTCGATGCGGCGGCCGATCAGGTGGTCGGCATTGATGCGCTCAAGTGCGGTTCGGGCAGAGGCGAGGATCGTCTCGGCCGGCGCCCCGTGGCATTGCAGGCTAAAGGCGACATCGCGCAGCGGCTCGGCCATCACCACCTGGGTCTCAGGGTCTTGAAACAGAAAGCCCGCGCGTTGTGCGATTTCGGCGGGCTGAGCGGTGCGCAGGTCGACGCCGGCGATCAGGCCTTCGCCAGC
>CANKHS010000117.1 GCA_947481755.1 Actinomycetota bacterium
GACGAGGCCATCGAGCTGATTGCCACCGAGTTTGAGCGCCCCGTCACGATCAAGAGTGCCGAGGAAGAGATCGACGACATCGTGATCGAAGACGATCCCGAGTCGCTGATGCCGCGTGCACCGGTGATCACCGTGATGGGCCATGTCGACCACGGCAAGACGACGCTGCTCGATGCGATTCGCTCGACCAGCGTGGTCACGGGCGAGGCCGGTGGCATTACGCAGCACATTGGCGCGTATCAGGTCAAGGTTGGTGACCGTGAGGTCACGTTCCTCGACACGCCGGGCCACGAGGCGTTTACCGCCCTGCGCGCCCGCGGTGCCAAGTTGACCGACGTTGCCGTCCTCGTGGTGGCTGCCGACGACAGCGTGATGCCGCAGACGCTTGAGGCGATCGACCATGCCAAGGCCGCTGGCGTTCCGATCGTCGTTGCGGTCAACAAGATTGATAAGCCGGGCGCCAATCCGCAGAAGACGCGCCAGGATCTCGTCACGCACGGCCTGCAGCCAGAGGATTGGGGTGGCGACACGGTCTTCGTCGACGTCTCCGCCAAGCAGAAGACGGGCCTCGACAGCCTGCTCGAGATGCTCCTGCTCCAAGCCGACGTGCTCGAGCTGAAGGCAAACCCGAACGCGCCAGCCTCTGGTCCGATCGTCGAATCACGTCTCGATGTCGGTCGCGGTCCGGTTGCGACGATGTTGGTACAGCGCGGCACGCTCAAGCCAGGCGACGCAGTTGTCGCCGGCGATGCGTGGGGCAAGGTGCGCATCATGCTCGACGAGCATGGCGTCAAGATGACCTCCGCTGGTCCGGCCGATCCGGTCGAGATCGTCGGCTTCGACAAGCCACCGCCGGCCGGCGAGATCTGCCGTGTCGTCGACTCGGAGCGCGACGCCCGTCACCTCGCCCAGAAGCGCGCCGCGCGTCTGCGTGCCGAGGAGCTGTCGCGTCGCAGCCAGAAGTCGATTTCGCTCGAGGACCTCTTCAAGCAGGTCTCCGACGGCAAGGTGCGCGACCTCAACCTCGTCATCAAGGGCGACGTGCAGGGCTCCGTCGAGGCTGCAGTCTCCGAGCTCGACAAGATCAAGAGCGAAGAGGTCGCCGTTCGTGTCATCCACACGGGCGTCGGCGGTATCACCGAGTCCGATGTCATGCTCGCGGCCGCCTCGAAGGCGATCGTCGTGGGCTTCAACGTCCGCCCGAACGGCGAGGCGAAGAGCCTTGCCGAGCGCGAGGGCGTCGACATTCGCACCTACAAGATCATCTACAAGTTGACCGAGGACATCGAAGCTGCGCTCGTCGGCATGCTGACCCCCGACATCGTCGAGGAGATCACCGGTGGCGCCGAGGTGCGACAACTCTTCAAGGCATCGAAGATCGGCACGATCGCTGGCTGCATGGTCACAAGCGGCGTGATCATGCGCGGCTCGAACGTCCGCGTCATCCGCGACGGCATCATTGTTGCTGACACCCAGATCGACACGATCCGCCACCTCAAGGACGAGGTCAAGGAGATCAAGGAAGGCTTCGAGTGCGGCATCGTGCTCAAGGGCTACTCCGAGCTTGTTGAAGGCGACCAGATCGAGGCGTACCTCTCGAAGAGCGTCGAGCGCACCGAGCTCTAGGGCGTTCACGTGTCGCGCGAGGCAGAGGTCACGGAACTTGGCGGTGGTGCCCATCGCATCACGATGCCGTTGCCGTGGGCGCTCGACCATGTGCACTGTTACGCGCTTGAGGCTCCTGAGGGGTGGACGATCATCGACGCAGGTCTCGGTACGCCGGGCACCGTACGTCGTTGGGGTGAGGTGCTGGAGCAGCTCGGCAACCCCAAGATCCATCGCTTGGTCGTAACCCACTATCACCCGGATCACATTGGCTGCACAGGGCTCCTAGCGGATCTCGTCAAGCCGGTTGAGATCGTGCAGGGTCGACTCGATGCGGCGTTGAGTACTAACGCCTGGGTCGACATGGATATTGAGGGCGTCTACGACCACATGCATGGCAACGGTATGTCGCCCGAGATGGCGCGTGAGGCCGCTGACGAAGAGGGCAGTCTGCCCGTCACGATCCCTGAGCCCACGCTCCTCGTCGACGAGGGCGACGTGATTCGGATCGGTGGTGAAGATTTTCGCGTTCTGCACCTTCCGGGGCATGCCGATGGCCACATCGCGCTGCTGGGTGAGACGACAGGACGCCTGTTTGGTGGCGATGTCATCCTCGCGACGATCAGCCCGAACGTTGGGCGTTGGGAGGACACGGATTTCGATCCGCTCGGCCGCTACTTCACAACGCTCGAGCGGCTTGCCGAGTTGTCGCCGACGATTGTCTATGGCGGTCATCGTGCCCCCGTCGAGGATGTTGCCGGTCGTGCCCGCGAGATTCGCGCCATGCACGACGAGCGCCTCCTGATCGCACTTGGCGCGCTGCAGAGTGGCGCTTCGTCGGCGATGGAGGTCGCTGCGGTGATCTGGCCCAGCGGGCACGGCATGCACGAGCGCCGCTTCGCTCTGGTCGAGGCCCTCTCGCACGTGGAACGCCTGGTGGCTGACGGCCGAGCGACGATGTCGCCCGACGGCCGTCGCTTCGCCGCCGCCTAGTCGCCTCTGGCGCCATCAGTTCAGCGACCGCCATCCAGGGAGGACACCACAAGTGCGCACTTGTCATGTCCGCGTTGCCGACTAGGACGCCATCAACTCAGCGACCGCTATCCAGGGAGGACACCACAACCGCGCGGATGTGGTGTCCTCCTAGCGTCTCCGCTCGTAGCCGAACGTCCGTGGGTGGCACGGACATTACGTCACGGGATTTACCCAGCCCGATTTCGCGTATCATCCTGCCCATGAGCAACGACCATCGCCGCCGCAGTCTTGATGTCACCGACGGATTCCGTCGCGCCCCCGCCCGCGCCATGTTGCGCGCGGTTGGTCTGAAGGATGAGGACTTTTCGAAGCCGCAGGTTGCTGTCGCGACGTCGTGGAACCAGGTCACGCCGTGTAACTACCATCTCGACAAGTTGGCTGTGCACGCGCAGACCGGTGCGAATGCTGCTGGCGCTGTCTCGCTGATCTTCAATACGATCGCGGTCTCCGACGGCATCGCCATGGGCCACGAGGGCATGCGTGCTTCGCTCGTCTCGCGCGAGAACATCGCTGATGCGTACGAGCTGGTCATGCACGCAGAGCGCTTCGACGGCTCCGTCACGATCGCTGGCTGCGACAAGAGTCTGCCCGGCATGTTGATGGGCGCGGCGCGTCTCGACCTGCCGAGCTGCTTCCTCTACGGCGGCACGATCATGCCCGGCAAGTTCCGTGGCAAAGACGTCAACATTCAGGACGTCTTCGAGGCGGTTGGTGCAGTCGCACGCGGCACGATGAGCGAGGAAGACCTGCACGAGCTGGAGAAAGAGGCCTGTCCTGGCGCCGGCTCCTGTGGCGGCATGTTTACGGCCAACACGATGGCCACGATCGCCGAGGCGATTGGCATGGCGCCGATCGGTTCCTCGTCGGCTCCCGCCACGCACGTGCGGCGCAGTGAGTGGGCCGTCAAGGCCGGCGAACTTGCCGTTCAGGCCGTCGAGCTCGAGCTAAACCCGCGCCGGATCATGACGAAGAAGGCCTTCGAGAACGCGATCATGGCGGTCAACGCCTCGGGTGGATCGACGAACGCGGTCCTGCATCTCCTCGCGATTGCACACGAAGCCGACGTCAATCTCGATCTCGACGACTTCAATCGACTCGCCAAGATGACGCCGCATATTGCCGACCTCAAGCCGGGTGGCCAGTACGTCATGGCCGACCTCGACAAGGTGGGTGGCGTGCCGGTGATCCTCAAGGAGCTGCTCGACGCAGGTCTCCTGCACGGTGACGAACTCACGATTACAGGCCAGACGATGGCCGAGGCTCTCGCCGACGCTCCGAATGCGGACGGCACCATCGTGCATCCGTTCTCGAATCCTGTCCATGCCGATGGTGGCCTGCTCGTCTTGCGTGGCACGGCTGCACCTGGCGGTGGCGTCGTTAAGGTCGCCTCGACCGGTATTCGCGAGTTCCGCGGCCCCGCCCGTGTCTTCAGTGGCGAAGAGGCGGCGATGGACGCCGTGGTCGACGGCAAAATCAACGATGGCGATGTGATCGTGATCCGCGACGAGGGCCCGATCGGTGGTCCTGGTATGCGCGAGATGCTCGGTGTCACGGGTGCCGTCATGGGTGCTGGCATGGGCGAGACCGTTGCGCTGATCACCGATGGTCGCTTTAGTGGTGCGACCCGCGGGTTCTGCATCGGTCATGTCTGCCCGGAGAGCGTCGAGGGTGGACCGATCGGTCTGATGCAAGAGGGCGACATCATCAACATCAATGTCGCCGAGTTGCGTCTCGACCTCGAGGTCGATGAGGCCGAACTCGCCAA
>CANKHS010000118.1 GCA_947481755.1 Actinomycetota bacterium
GGCGAGTCGGGGTGGGGGAGGTTTGGCACGACAAGCAGCGCAGTGTCGAGCTGCTCATCGACAGACTTGAGCGACTCCTCGAGACCATCGAGCGTGTCCTTCAACGTACGCATCTCAGCGGAGACCGCATCGGCCTGCTCTGCGGCAGCCGGATCGTCCTTGGCCGCGCGCTTCAGCTGCCCGATCGTCTCGGATGCCCGGTTGCGCTCGGCGCGTAGCTCGTCGACCTGCACCTGCAACGCGCGGCGCTCCGTATCGAGCGTCAGCACGGGATCCAGCAGCGCCTCATCGCCACGACGCGCCAACGCCTCGCGGACCATGTCGGGATCGCTGCGGACGAGGCGGAGATCAATCACAGGGGAAGACTAACCGGGGTCGGGCGTTAGAGACGCTGGCTACGGGCAGCGGCGATGGCCTGCAACACGCGGGGTACGCCGTCGTCGTCGATCGAAGGCGCGACCCAATCGGCACGCTCGATTAGTTCGGGATGGCCGCCCCCGACTGCGATGCCAAAACCCGCCCAGTCGATCAGCTCGAGATCGTTCTCGCCATCGCCAATCGAGACACAGTTCTCTTGGCGCAGGCCCAGGAGGTCGGCCACGAAGGCACAGCCAACACCCTTATGAACACCGGGTGCCGCAACCTCGAGATAGAACGGCAGCGACTTCGCAATAAAGGCGCGGTCACCAAACTGGGGGACCAGCAGATCGCGCAAGGCGTCCATGCGCTCTGGCTCGCCCGACACGACAAGCTTCGTGATCGGCTGGTCGAGCCACGCGACAAGATCGCCGACGGCATTAACCGGCACGCGGGCGCTCTGCGCATACCGCTGCGCCTCGGCGTTGTCTTCGGCGACGTAGAACGAATCGGACGTCATCACATTGATGTGCTCGCCCGTCTCGACGATCGCCGCGATGATCTCGCGCGCCGCCTCCATCTCAAGCTGCTCATGCAACAGCACCTCACCCGTCGAGCGGCTGCCAACGAGGGCGCCCTGGAAGCAAATCACCGGATCGGCCGCGTGCAAAAGATTGGCGAAGCGGCAGGCCGAGATAAACATGCGACCCGTCGCGACCACGACCGGCACGCCTGTTGCCTGCAGCGCTGCTACGGCCTCAATTGCCGTCGGCAGAAGCTCTGCGTGATGAACGACCGTCCCATCGAGATCAACGAAGACGCCTTCGACAGCGTCCGCATCGAGCCCGTCAGGAAGCGGCACGAACTACTTGCCGGCGTTCTGCGACACGTAGGCGGCAACGTTCTGGATGTCCGCCTCAGACAGGCTGTCGGTGTAGGCAGGCATGCCACCACCACCGTTGGTGACCTGCTTAACGACAGCTGCGTAGTCGGGCTTCAAATCGTCGAGGTTTGGACCGACGTTGCCAGCCGAGCCAGCGGCAGCAAGCGTATGGCAACCGCCACAGCCTGCGCTCGTGAAGATGGCCGCTCCAGCAGCAGCGTCGCCCTCGGCAGCAGCAGCCGTCGTGGCGCCGGTGTCGGCAGCAGTTGTCGCAGCAGGATCAACATCGCTCGTAACGACAGGCGTCGACGTCGGATTGGTGCCCGTGCCGATCGTGACCTCGCCACCAAGCGTGCCGGCGGCATCGGTACCTCCGCCACAGGCAGTCAGGATTCCGAGAGTGAGCGCTCCAAGAGCGATCACGATGGCGATGAGGCGGCGCGTCTCCATGTCAGCAGTAACCCTTGTTTCGGGGGACAGGCGTCCCCGGATGACGAACGCAGGCTATCACGGGTCGTCGGAGGTGCGACCCCGTTTGACAGACCGAGCAAGGGCGCCGACGCTACAGGGTATGGATGACGCTGACCGACGCTTACTCGATCGATTGCAGAACGAGCTGCCGTTCGTGGAACGCCCGTGGGGCGCTCTCGCGGCAGAGATCGAAATGCCAGAGGACGAGATGCTCGAGCGCATCTCCCGTCTGCGCGGCGAGGGCGTGGTGCGACAGATCTCGGGGATCTTCGACACGCGCCGACTCGGCTACAAATCGAGCCTCGTCGCGGCCCGCACCAAGCCAGGCACGCAGAAGCTTGCGGCCGACATCGTCAGCGCCCACCCCGGTGTGACGCACAACTACGAGCGCGAGCACGCGTTCGACCTGTGGTTCACGATCGCCGTACCGGGCGACTCGAAGATTGGGCTCGACGAGACGATCGACCTGCTCGGCCGCATGGCTGACGTTGAGTCGATTCGTCCGCTCCCCGCAATCCGGTTCTACAAGATTGGTGTCGATCTCGACATGGTTGGTGGCCGAGACCCCGCCGCCAAGAAGGTGCGACCACAACCGTCGCTCGAGGCTCCACATCGTCCGCCGAGCGATCGCGAGATTGCCGCTGTCCGCGCCCTGCAGACAGACCTCGCCGCGGTTCCCGAGCCCTTCAAGGATCTGGCCGAGCAGTACGGGTTTACCGTCGCCGAACTGATGGAGATGGGACGTGAGTTGCTGTCCGACGGACGCATGCGTCGCTTTGCCGCCGTCGTCAACCACCGCAAGGCCGGCTTTGGTCAGAACGGCATGGGCGTCTGGATCGTCGACGAAGATCGCGTCGATGAGGCCGGCCGCATCATGGCCTCGTACCGCGGCGTCTCGCATTGCTACGAGCGACCGATCTACAGCGACTGGCCGTACCGCCTGTTCTCGATGACGCACGGGCGCGATAAAGAAGAATGCGAAGCTGTGCTTGCCGCCCTCTCGAAGGAGACGGGCCTCGACGAGTACGCCGTGCTGTACTCGATCAACGAATTTAAGAAGACGCGGCTCGTCTACTTCGATCAGGCTGCTGTCGACTGGGAAGACGCGCACCTCGCACTCGTGTAGGCCGATGTCCAGAAGGGGTCAGGCCCGATCTGGACATTGGATGACAAGCACGCTCGTCTAGCAAATGTCCAGATCGGGCCTGACCCCTTCTGGACATCGGCCTAGAGCTTCGAGTCGTCGACCGACCAGATGTCGGGCAACTCGCGGAAGCGCTCGGCGGCATCGAGGCCGTAACCGACGACGAAGGTGTTCGGGATCTCGAAGCCGACAAAACGACACGGCACGTCGTGCTCGTGGCGGGCCGGCTTGGCGAGCAGGGTGCAGACTTCGAGCGTTGCCGGGTGTCGCGTCTCTAGGTTGCGCAACAAATACGAGAGCGTGAGACCCGAGTCGACGATGTCTTCGACGACGAGGACATCGAGGCCCTCGATCGGGGCCTCAAGATCCTTGAGGATCCGCACGATGCCCGACGATTGCGTGCCCGATCCGTACGACGAGATGACCATGAAGTCGATCGCGCACGGGATCGTGATGGCGCGGACAAGATCGGCCAAGAAGATGAAGCCACCCTTGAGAACACACGTCAACATCAATTCGCGGCCCGCATAGGCCTCAGAGATTTCGGCGCCGAGCTCGGCAACCCGCGTAGCAATCTGCTCACGCGAGACAACGTGGTCGACGAGGGCGGGGTGGCGGGGTGTCATGCGGAGCCTTCTGGTCGGGCCGAGCCGGGCGGGAGGAACGTGATCTGGTCGCGCGAGACCTCGGCCATCGCTGCACCAGGCAGCGTGCGACGCCGTGGATCGGTGCGCAAAGCCTCGACGTCATCGTGGCCGAGAGTCACACCGACGCGGGCGGCAGCACGGCGCAAGGCAATACGCTGCAACGCTGGCGGAGCGATGGTTAAGGTCTGGAGGGACACAGCGCCATCATTGCCGATCAGGTCGTCGGCAAGAGCGTCGAGCACAGCTCGCTCGTCGTCCGCCAGCCCGGCCGCGCGGGCCAGATTGCGTTCGGCGCCCGGGTGCGCAAGCGCGAGTGACGGCAGCACGTCGAGTCGAATGCGGTTGCGCGCCGGGCCAGCCTCCAGGTTCGTGGGGTCGTCGCGCCAGGCAATTCCCCGCCGACGTAACTCGTCGCGCACGTCGTCCCGCGAGCAATCAATCAGCGGTCGCACCCATTGCCCGTCGCGGGGCGGCAGGGCCGTGAGGCCACGAGCCGTACCGGAGGCAGCGAGTCGATAGAGCACTGTCTCGGCGCGATCGCTGAGGGTATGTCCCGTCGCAATCAGGTCGCCGTCCGCCGCCTTGAGGGCAGCCGCGCGGCGCACGTCACGGAGACGCGACTCGAGATTGCCACCAGCGTCGACCTGTCCATCAACGATGGTCAACGGAAGCTCTAAGGCATCTGTCAGAGCGCGACAGGCCGCCGCATCTTTTGCGGACTCTTCACCACGAAGCCCATGCGCGACGTGGACGACGCGGACAGCGCAGCCGAGTTCGGCGAGTGCCACCACGAGCAGCGTCGAGTCGGCACCGCCTGACAGCATTGCGACGACCGGAGTTGTGGGCCCAAGCCCGAGCGCAGCCGCCCGCTGGGCGATGCGGCTGAC
>CANKHS010000119.1 GCA_947481755.1 Actinomycetota bacterium
GCACGCGCGACCGTGCACTCAAACATCTGGTCGAAGAGTCCGAGGCCACGCCACTCGCGAGCGACGACCGCCACGCCAGACTCGGCGGCCTCGCGCGGACCCGAGATCAACAGGGCGTGATGCCCAATCAACTCGTCACCTGCATACGCGACGGTGCTCGAGACGTGTCCGTCGTTCATCGCCGCTTCGACCCAAACGGGACGGTAAAAGTCGGCGTGGACGTAGCCAAGGCCATAGCCGCGGTACATCAATTGCGAGATCGCCTCAGCATCAGCGATTGTCGCATCGCGAATTTCGATGCCTTCTGCAGACTCCGATCGCGATGCACGCTCGGCGTCGGCCGCACCATCGATGACAGGAGCTAGGGCGATCGCGTGCTCGGTTGCAATGTGGAGCGTGAGTCGTTTGCCTTCGTTGGCGAGGTTGATCAGCCGCACGTTCTCGCCGACGGCCTCCGCATCTTCAAGCCCGGCCGGGAGTGGACCGTCTGGACCACCAGCACGCCGAAAGGGCTTGCCCCAGTCGTGCACGTCGACCACAACCCCGTCCGTATCGAGCTCGAGACTCACCTCGACGTCGCCACCACTGTCCCCTCCATACGACTCTTCGACGCTGAAGTTGACGAGGCAACGAATCGCACGCTGGAGTCGCTCGACGCCTTCGGCGGGAATACCAGCCTCATGCGCAAAGCTCGTAGCGACGGCCTCGGCAATGACCGCCGTCGACGGCGAGGCGGGAATGGTGAGCGTCGCACGACCAAGCATGCGCGACATGGTACTGAGGAGGCGGACAGGATGGGCCCGGGCCCAAAATGTCCGCCTGTGACCCAGATTGTGAAACCGCCCCTCGCGAGACCTGTGAGTGACTCAGCGTGACGAATACGTATTCGTCACATGGGTGCGACGCAATGCATACGACGAATGAAAGACCCCCAGCGTGGAGTGCCTCAGGTAACGCTCGCGCGGTCGGCGAGGACCTCATCGAGCAGCCAGCGCGCCTCGGGCAGAAGCCGAATGCCATCGATGTCTGCAGCGGCCTGCGGACGCTGCATGCGAAGCCAGTCGCGGCCGTTTCGACCAGCTGGAATCAGACCGCACAGGTAGAAGCCGCGGTCGCGCAGCATCTCGATCGCATCGGAGCAGTCGAAGGTGAGATCAAGATCAACGTAGAGCGTCTCGGCCCGACGTGCATCCTCAGCCCAAAATTCACGCTCAACGGCTCGCAAGTCATGCTGACCGGAGACGTAGACAAACTCGCTGCCCGCTTGTTTCCAGTAGATCGGAGCGTCCTCGACGCCGGCGGGGTCGGCTCCGTCAGGTGCGACGATCGCATAACCGGCCTCTTCTGCTATCCGCCGCAACACCGCCGCGTACTGCTCGGGCATTGTTGCCGTTAGGACCGGCGAAACCGCGAGCGGCAACACGGCATAAGCCAAGCCACCGCGCGCCGAAGCCTGTGCGCCACGCTTGGTCTGACCCTTCGCCATCGTGGGCGGTGTACCTCCGATCATCAGCGCCGTGAACTGATAGCCAGACCCGATTCCCAGTCGCTGGCTCACAACATGCGCCGTTGTCGACTGCCCAAAGACCGCTGACACGCCAAGGCTGCGCGCATTCGCGACTGCGAAGTCGTGCAGACGGTTGTAGAGCCAGAGCCCACGCCACTCCTCCGCAATCAAGGCTGCTGCCATCTCGGGAGCCTCACCGGATCCCATCGTGCTCATTGGACCAGATCCAAACAGCGCGATATGACCGACTAACTCGTCACCCGCATACGCGACAGTGCTGGCGAGAATACCTCGCTCAATGCCAATCGCGATGATCACTGGCCGATAGAACTCGGCGTGCACATAGTCCAGGCCGTAGTTGTCGTACAGGAGTCCGCAGATCGCATCGGCATCCTCCGGTGTGGCGAGTCTAATCTCGACTTCGTTCTCGCTGTGATGATCTAGTTGCTTCGGCGTACGCGCTGGTTTGGTCGGGGCTGTGGCAAGCCTGGCGTTGGCGTCGTGGGTGCACGGAATCTGAAGTGTGAGCAGTTTCCCTTCGTCCGCCAGATTGACTAACTGCGCCTCCGCATCGAGCTCGGCCGCCTCGGCGAGCTCGGGAGGCAGAGGACCAAATGATCCTCCCCCTCGTCGCCATGGTCGTCCCCAATCCTGCACCGCAACCTGCACGCCATTGGGCACAAGGTCAAGACTCAGCTCAATCTCGCCACCCGACACGTCGTGATACGACTGATGAACGGAAAAGGCAACGAAGATCTGCACCGCACGTTGCACACGCTCGGCATCGTTGGCCGCCAAGCCGGCGTTCGCGGTGAACTGTGTGGAGGTGGCGGTTGCAAGCTCCAGAGCGGCGGGCGAGGCCTCGAACGAGAGTCGGATGCTGCCACTCATGTGGCAACTCTATGCGACGCACGAACCGGTTGCTGATTGAGAGGCGACATTTTGGGCCCGGGCCCAGAATGTCGCCTCGCATACCAGATCGTGAAACCGCCCCTCGCGAGGCCCGTGGCTGCCTCAGCGTGACGAATACGTAATCGTCACGCGAATGTGACGGAAGGCAGACCAAGCGTCCAGGCTAGCCGGGTGGCGGCACGGTCTAGCGCTCGTGGCGCCGGGCGACCATTCCAGTGCATTGCGAGGATCCGCAACGCGCCTGCCTTGCGATCGGCTTTGACATCGGCGCGGCCGACGAGACGAGAGCCGACGAGTAGGGGCAGCACGTAGTAGCCGTACTGGCGCTTCGGCTTTGGCACGTAGATCTCGAGACGGTGTCGAAAGTCGAACAGGCGCTCTGTCTCGTCCCGATCCCAAATTAGGTTGTCGAACGGACAGAGCAAGACGGCTGCCGTTGGATCGTCCGGAGGAGTCAGGGCAGCGGGGTCTGCAAGCGTCGCGTGCTCGCCAACTTGCACGCGGACGATCGCCCCTTCGTCAATGAGTTCGGCCACAGGAGCGGCGAGGGGCTTGGACCGGCCCGTGACACGGAAGTAGTCAGACAATCGCTTCTCCGTGACAATCCCTCGCGCGGTGACGGCACGCAGTACCCGCCAGCGCAGAGCGTCTTTCTCGTCGACCGGAGCAAGCTGCTGCGCCGTGTAGAGCCGCTCGGGCAGGTCGTAGACCCGCGCAAAACTCCTGCGCTCGCGCACCGCTAGCTGACCACTCGAGAAGAGCGCCTCGAAGACCTGCTTGGCGGGCGACCACTCCCACCACCCCGGTGTGCCCGCGCCACCAAAATCACCCGGCGTCAGTGGCCCCTCCACCTCGATGCGATGCAACACCTCCTTCGCAATCCGTGGATGCTCTTGAAGGACAGGGCCCCACCAACGATGCTGCTGTTCGCTGAGCATGCCGCCTCGAAAGTACGGCAAGTCGTTCGCATCAATCAGGCTGGCCTCGTGTGCCCACACCTCCGCGACGCTCCCGCTACGACGCAGACCGTTGAGCGTCGTCGCCGGCACTCGGCCGACGCGTGCCGCGAGCGTTAGGCGATGCGCTCGCGCGACGGTCATCACCGAATCGAGTTGGACACAGCCCAGCCGACCGATCGTCGCCAGTACCTCGTCTGCCGTCGCGACTCGATTGCGCGTCGCAAAGCCTTGCCGCGAGACGATGACCCCACGCGCTTCAGCAAGGGATACCTGCTCCACGTTAGTGGCGGAAGTGGCGGCGGCCGACGTGGAGCATCGCTGCACCAGCCGCATCGACAGCGGCCGTGACCTCGTCGTCACGCTTCGCGCCACCCGGCTGGATGATCGCCGTGATCCCCGCCTGCAAGGCCAGCTCGGCCCCATCGGGGAACGGGAAGAAGGCGTCGGAGGCGAGCACGGCGCCAGCGCGGCGATCCTCTGGCGTCTTCTCCACCGCGATCCGGACCGAATCGACACGGCTCATCTGGCCGGCACCAATTCCGAGGGTCGCAGCATCGCGTGCGATCACGATCGCGTTCGACGAAACATGGCGCACGATGCGCCAGGCGAACACAAGGTCCGCCCACTCGCGCGAGTCGGGCTCGACGCTCGTGACAACGGTCATCGCGGCACGCGGCTCCTCGGCGCTATCGGGATCCTGGACCAACATGCCGCCGGGCACGGGGCGGTAATGACGCAGCGGGCCGCGACGCGGTGGCTCGGTGTCTTCCAAGAGGCGCGTGTTCGGGCGAACGGCGAGTGCCTCGAGCGCGCCATCCTCGAAACCTGGTGCGATGACCACCTCAAGAAATTGCTCGGCGAGGCGAGCACCAAGCTCGCTGGTGATGGGACGATTGATCGCGATCACGCCACCAAACGCGCTGACTGGATCGCCGGC
>CANKHS010000120.1 GCA_947481755.1 Actinomycetota bacterium
CAGGATCCCGACTTCTTGCAGAAGCTCGCACTGCCCTTCGCCTACGTGTTGCCCGCCAACACACCCCCGAAGGAGACAGGCGTCACGCCGCTGCCAGCCACCGGCCCGTACATGATCGAGAGCTTCAATCCCGGTGAGAGCATGGTGATGGTGCGCAACCCCGAATTCGTCCAGTGGTCGAAGGACGCTCAGCCCAATGGCTACCCCGATCGCATCGAGTTCAACCTCGCGATCACGCCGAACGAGGGCACGACGCAGGTCGCCAATGCGCAGGCCGACTGGATCGCCGACCAGATCCCAGCCGATCGGCTCGGCGAGATTAGTGAGAAGTACCCGGAGCAGCTAGCGATCAACGCTAATCCGCAGGTCTACCACATGGTTCTCAACGCGACGGCGCCGCCGTTCGACGACGTCCGCGTACGCCAGGCAATCAACTACGCAACGGATCGCGCCGCGATCGTGCAGCTGTGGGGAGGCCCGAAGTTGGCGTTGGTGACGTGCCAGATCTTGCCGCCGAACTTCCCGTCCTACGAGGCGTACTGCCCCTACACGCTCAACCCAGGCCCGACCTGGAGCGCACCCGACATGCCGAAGGCACAGCAGCTCGTTGATGCCTCGGGCACGAAGGGGCAGAAGGTCGTGATCATCACGACCCCCGACGAGGTGACGACTGCAGTCAGCCTCTACTTCGTCTCGCTGCTCAAGCAGCTCGGCTACGACTCCAGCATCAAGACCCTCCAGTCTGGCGTCGAGTACACGTATGTCCAGGACTCCGCCAACAAGGCGCAGATGTCGATGAGCTACTGGTATCCGGACTATCCGGCTCCCGCCGACTTCCTCGACATCGTCGTCGGCTGCGGTGGCTACCACGAGAACAGCACGGCGAATCCGAACCTGTCGATGTTCTGCGACCCGGCGATCGACGCCAAGACGAAGGCTGCAGAACAGATGCAGCTGACCGACCCGGCTGCTGCCGTCGCCATGTGGACAGAGGTCGACAAGCTCGTGACGGACGCTGCCCCGTGGGTGCCACTGTTCGTGGCGAGCAAGCTCGATTTCGTGTCCACGCGCGTCGGCAACTACCAGAGCAACCCGTCGGTCGTTGGCGGCTTTATGTTCGAGCAGGCTTGGGTGCAGTAGTGCGCAGCGATCGTGAGCGTTCCAACCTCCCACAGGGTGTCTGACGACACTCAACTAGGCCACGTAGAGACCGCCGACTCGAGCCGCGGGACGTGGGCCTCTGGGCTGATGCGCGTGCGTCGAGACCGGGCCGCGATGCTGTCGCTCGTGATCCTGCTCGTGATTATCATCGCGACGCTGCTGGCACCTGTCTATGCCTCGAAGATCGCCAAGACTGATCCCTTCGCCTCGAACCTCTCGGGCACGGTCGTCATCAATGGCCAGACGGTTCCCGTCATTCAACCCAACCCGAGCGGTCTCGGCTCGACCCCGATTGGACCGACTTGGCAAGCGCAGTATTTTCTTGGGGCTGACACACAGGGCCGAGATGTCGCCGCTCGCCTGCTCTACGGCGGTCGCGCATCGCTGATCGTGGGCGTCGCCTCGGCACTCGTCGCGTGCCTGATCGCCACGATCGTCGGTCTCTTGGCCGGCTTCTCTGGTGGCGTGGTCGACGCGACGATCTCGCGCCTGCTCGACATCGTCTGGGCCTTCCCGATCTATCTCCTCGCGATTGCCCTCTCGACCGTCCTACTCGTGCAGGGGCTCTCGATTGGACCAATTGAGGTCGACCCTGGCAGTCTCTGGTTGCCGGTGATCATCATCGGTTTCGTCTTCGTTCCCTATGTCGCGCGCCCAGTGCGTGGCGAGGTGTTGTCGGTGCGTCGACGCGACTACGTCGAGGCCGCGATCGCGCAGGGCGCGCGCCGCCGGCGCTTGCTCTTCAAAGAGATCTTGCCGAATGTCCTGCCGAGCGTGATCGTGATCTTTCCGCTGATGATCGCCGCCTGCATCCTGACCGAGTCGGCCTTGTCGTTCCTCTCGATTGGCGTGCAGCCACCCCAGGCCAGCTGGGGCACGATCATCAACGATGGCCAAGCGCAGCTCTACACCCGGCCGATGGTCTCGATCTCCGCGGGGCTGATGATCGCGGTCACGATTCTCGTGCTCAACATCCTTGGCGATGGCGTGCGCGACGCACTCGATCCGCGCGCGAAACTGCGTCTGCGCCGTCGCAAGCGGGCACAGGCATGATCGCGTTCGCGCTGCGCAGGATCGCCTCGATGATCGTGGTGCTGTTTGCGCTCAGCGTGATCGTGTTTCTCATCTTCTTCGCAACGCCGGGCATCGACCCAGCCCGCCAGATGGCTGGACGCAACGCAACGCCCGAGACGCTCGCCGCGATCCGCTCGAACTTCGGGCTCGATCGACCACTCCCCGTCCAGTACCTGACGATGATGGATCGGATCGTCGTCAAGCGCGACATCGAGTCGTACTCGAACCGTGGCGTGCAGGTGATTCCACAGATCATCGCTGCCGCGCCCGTCACGTTCTCGCTCGTCTTCGGGGCGGCCGTGATCTGGATCTTCGCCAGCATCAGCATCGGCCTGTTAGCAGCGTCGCTGCGCGGCACGATCTGGGACCCGCTCCTGATGGGAGTGTCACTGATCGGCGTGGCGCTCCCTGTCTTCTGGCTCGGTGAGGTCGCCAACCTGGTCACCCAGCAGCGCTTCCACGACACCTTCCTGTTCTCGTGGGTGCCACCGCTTGGCTACGTGCCGCTGACGGAAGACCCGATCGGATGGTTTACGCATCTCGTCATCCCATGGCTCGTGTTGTCTGTTCTGTTCGTCGGGTTCTACGCGCGGGTGCTGCGCTCCGACATCGTCAATTCGGAGAACGAGGACTACGTGCGTACGGCGCGGTCGAAAGGTATCTCCGAGCGGCGTGTGCTCATCCGTCACCAGTTGCGCACGTCGATGATCACCTTTGTCAGCCTGTTCGGACTCGACTTTGCGGCTCTCGTTGCGGGCGGCGCGTTGCTCGTCGAAGTCGTGTTTGGCTTGCCCGGCGTTGGTCGCCTGACCTACCTCTCGCTCGCTGGTCTCGACCTGCCGGTGATCATGACGACGGTCTTGTACGGCGCGTTCTTTATTGTCGTCGCGAGCGCGATCGTCGACATCCTCTACGCCTTCCTCGATCCACGGACGCGGACCGCATGAGCAGCGCACCACTCCTCGAGGTCGTCGACCTTCGCGTCGAGTTCGAGACGGAGTCTGGGCCGGTGACGGCTGTGGACGGCGTGTCGTTTGTCGTCGACGACGGCAGCGTGCTCGGCATCGTGGGCGAGTCGGGCTCGGGCAAGAGCGTGACGATGATGAGCGTGATGGGACTGATCACAGACCCCAACGCGCGCATCACTGGCTCGATCCAGTACCGCGGCCAGGACCTGCTCGCCTTAGACCGCGACGGATGGCGTGGCATCCGTGGCGCCGAGATCGCGATGATCTTCCAAGACCCGATGACGTCGATGAATCCGGTCTACCGCGTCGGTTGGCAGATCGCCGAGCAGATCAATGCCCACACCTCACTGTCGCGCAAAGACGTGCGCGTGCGCGTCCTCGAGTTGATGCAACAGGTTGGTATTCCTGATGCCGAGCAGCGGATCGACGACTTTCCACACCAGTTCTCTGGTGGGCAGCGCCAACGCCTGATGATCGCAATGGCGCTCTCGTGTCGTCCGCGGCTGTTGATTGCCGATGAGCCAACGACGGCGCTCGATGTCACGATCCAGGCTCAGATCCTCGAGCTGATCCAGACCTTGGCCGCAGAGACCGAGGCCAGCGTCGTGCTGATTACCCACGACCTCGGCGTCGTGGCAGAGATGGCCGACACCGTGCAGGTGATGTACGACGGACGCATTGTCGAGTCGGGGACGACGGCCACGATCTTTAACGATCCGCGGCACCCTTACACGTGGGGCCTACTTGGCTCGATGCCACGCGTGGATCGTCCACGCCCCGAGCGTCTGACGACGATTCCCGGCGCCCCTCCCTCCCCTCACGACCGCCAGCCTGGCTGCGTATTCGCACCTCGTTGCGCGCACCATCAGCCCGCCTGCGATGTCTCGCCGCCGCTCACCGAGCGCACAGGCGATGGCCACCTCGATGCCTGCATCCTGCCGCTCGATGAGCGCGAGCCCCTGCGCGCAGCGGTGATCTCTCCGACGGGAGCCGAGCATGAGCGCTGAGCAGAGCAACAACATCATCCTGCGAGCCGACGGCGTGACAAAACGCTTCC
>CANKHS010000121.1 GCA_947481755.1 Actinomycetota bacterium
CGCTCGTCGAGCGGCTCGGACGAGACGAAGAGCAGAGCCTCAACGATGCGCGCGTTCGCGCTCACGCAGCGACGCCGATCGACACGGTCTGACGCCCTGTCGCGCGCATCCGAATGGGTGCGAACGGCGCATCCTGCTCGGCCGTCACCTCGCCCCCACGAATCAGATCGAGGACGGCCCAGAACGCTGCGGCCTGCTCCGTGCGGTTGAGACCCTTGACGGCATCTTCGAAGGTGCAACTGCCCGTCTCGCGGACTGCCCGTCGCACGTGGTCGAGCAGGCGACTGAGCGGAATGCGCCGACGCAAGACATGGATCGGCTCGGAGACCTCATCCGTGCGAGTCATCACGAGTCGGAGCGCAGCGGCGAGCGCGGTGGGATCGCCCGTGCCGGCATCGTCGAGTTGTGGACGCGGCGGGCGCAGCGCCGGTGGCCCCGAGCGGAACACCCGCAACCCAACCTCGCCGAGGCGTTCGGCCAGCCAGGCAGCGGCCGCCTGCGCCCGAGCGTATTCGGCGAGTCGCGCCGCGAGTTCCTCCGCGGCCTCTTGGGCATCCGGCATGTCGTCGACTTCATCGGGCGTCAGCAAGAGGCGGATCTTCAGTTCGAGCAGCGCGGCAACCAACACGAGGAATTCGCTGGCGCTCTCAAGATCAAGCTCGCCCTCCTCTTCAATCTTGGCCAAATAGCGCAGGCAGACGTCGGCAACCGGTACCTCACCAAGGTCGACCACGTCGCGCAGCACGAGCGCGAGCAACAGATCAAACGGGCCCGCGAAGGGCTCCAGATCCAGTTCTAGCGCGAGTGCAGACGAGGTTGCCACGTCCCTCACGGTAGTCGCGAGGGCGGACGTCATCGCGACAAACGAGAGCAAACGCCACTCGCTGACAAGCAAGAGCAAACACCACACGCCAACAAACAAGAGCCAACGTCAATGTCCAGAAGGGGTCAGGCACGATCTGGACATTTGATAGACGAGCTAGCTCGTCATCCAATGTCCAGATCGTGCCTGACCCCTTCTGGACATTGACGCCCTCACGACGACACTACGCGATCGTGACCGTGACGACACCACGCGATCACGACGACGCTACGCGATCGTGACAGTGCCGACCGAGGCGCTGATCTCGGCGAACAACGCCTGATCGGGTCGCACGCGGAAGCCCGGGCCGAGCCGGAGGCGTCGATTACCCGAGGAGGTCTGCAAATCGACCACGACGGGGTGGTCGCCGTGGTACTCCTCGCAGATGCGACGCAGGCGCTCGATCGCGTCGGCGGGCGCATTGCGCGCATCGACCTCGATACGCACGATGCCGATAATCGCGACGGCATCAAACTCCATCACCTCGAACGCGACCAGTTTCGTCTCGCCCCCACCACGCTGATCGACACGGCCCTTGACGATCACGATGCGATCCTGCTCGAGCAGAGGCCGGGCGGCCGTAAAGGCCTTCGAAAACACGACAACCTCAACCACGCCCGTGGTGTCCTCGAGCTGGACGAAGGCCATCGGATCGCCCTTCTTCGTCATCGTCTGGCGCACAGAGGAAACGAGACCGCCGATCGTGACGGTCTCCCCTTCCTTGCGATTCTCGAGTTCGCGGATCGGCACATCGACCTTGCGGCGCAACTGATCGGCAATGTCGGACAGTGGATGACTCGAGACGAACAGACCGAGTGTCTCGCGCTCGCCGGCCAAGAGCTCCTTCTTCTCGAACTCACCGGCCGGCACCGGTGGGTGCGAGCCGCCACCGCCACCACCCACGGAGGCGTCCGCCAGACCCTCAAAGAGGTTCGTCTGGCCCGCGTGTCGATCGGCCTGCGCCTTGCGGCCCGACTGGACGGCCTGATCGAGCACGAGCAGCATGCCGCGGCGTGGATCACCCGTCGAATCGAGCGCGCCGGCACGAATCAGGCTCTCCAAGACACGACTCGACACGTGCTGAGCATCGACACGCTCCGCGACGTCCCAAATCGAGATGAAGCGCCCGTCCGTCTCGCGCGCCTCGATGATTGCGCGTACCGCGTTCTCGCCCACGTTCTTGACGGCGCTCAACCCGAAGCGAATCTTGCCCTCGACGACCGCGAAATCGCGTTGCGACGAGTTGACATCGGGAGGCAGTACCTCAAGACCCATCGAATCGCACTCGGCGACGTAGAACGGCACCTTGTCCTTGGTGTCCATGACCGAAGAGATCAGCGCCGCCATGTACTCAGCGGGATAGTTGGCCTTGAGGTAGGCCGTGCGGTACGAGATCAGGGCGTAGCAGGCAGCGTGAGCCTTGTTGAAGGAGTACTCAGCGCTGCGCTCGTTCTCGACCCAGAGGTCCTCGGCGACCTTGCGATCGACGCCGTTCGCCTCGCAGCCGAGCATGAACGGCTCCTTCAGCTTGCCCATCAACTCGGCGTCCTTCTTGCCGATCGCCTTGCGCAGATCGTCCGCGTCGGCTGGAGTAAAGCCGGCCAACTCCTTGGCAATCAGCATCGATTGCTCTTGGTAGATGTAGACGCCCTTCGTCGAGGCGAGGATCGGCTCGAGCCGGGGATCGGTGTAGGTGATCGCCTCCTGCCCGTTGTTGCGTCGCGCATACGTCGGAATATTCGCCATCGGACCTGGGCGGTAGAGCGCCACCAGTGCGATCAGATCCTCGAAGACCGTTGGCTTGACCTGGCGCAAGGCGTCGCGCATGCCGGTGCTCTCGAACTGGAACACACCCGTCGCGTCACCCTTGCGGAGCATCGCGTACGTCGGCTCGTCGTCGAGCGGGAGATTGGCGATATCGATCTTCGTCCCACTCGACTGCTCGATCACGCGCACGGCCTCGTCGATCACGTCGAGGTTACGCAGACCAAGGAAGTCCATCTTGAGGAGTCCGAGCGCCTCGACGTCACCCATCGCGTACTGCGTGACAACTTCGGAATCGACGCCCTTGCGCTGCAACGGCAGGTACTCCATCAGCGGGCGATCGCCAATCACGACCGCGGCCGCATGGATCGAGTCTTGTCGCACCAGTCCTTCGAGCGGGCGCGCCATGTCGATCAACTGCTTGGCGGTGATCTCGCGCCCATCGTCGGAGCGCCCAATCGGCGTCGGATCGTCGTACATCGCGCGCAATTCCTGGCCCGGAGCAAGACTCTCGTCGAAGCCGACCTTGACGCCGTCGGGGATACCCTTGGCGATGCGGTCGACGACGCCGTAGGGCAGACCCAGCACGCGCCCGGTGTCGCGCGTCGCCTGCTTGGCGGCGAGCTTGCCGAACGTGATGATCTGCGCCACGCGGTCGCGACCGTACTTCTCGACGACGTACTGCATCACACGCTCACGACCATGGACGGAGAAGTCGATATCGATGTCTGGCATCGACTTGCGGCCTGGGTTGAGGAAGCGCTCGAACAGCAGGTCGTAGCGGATGGGATCGACGTCGGTAATCTCGAGGCAGTAGGCGACCAGCGAGCCGGCGGCCGAACCGCGACCCGGCCCGACCCCAATGCCTTCGCGCTTGGCAAAGCTGACGAAGTCCCACGTGACAAGGAAGTAATCGGCGAAGCCCATCTCGCGGATCGTCTGGAGCTCGAAGTTGAGGCGCTGGCGCAGGCTGTCATCGGCGGCTGGGTAGCGCTGGATGAGCCCGGCCTCGCAGAGGCGTGTCAGGTAGACGAAGGCGTCCTCGTCGTTCGGCACGTCGTACTTCGGCAGCCGAATCGCACCGAGCTCGAGCTCGAGGTTGCAGCGCTCGGCAATCTCGAGCGTCGGCGACAGGAGGTCTCGACCGTACGGCTCGAAGACGCGCTTCATCTCGTCAGGCGTCTTGAGGAAGAACTCCTTGTTGGGAAACTTGAAGCGCTTGTCGTTGGCGAGCACATCACCCGTCTGGACACACAGCAGTACCTCGTGCGGATCGGCGTCTTCGGCACGCAGGTAGTGCACGTCGCCCGTGCCCACGGTTGGCAGTCCCATTTCGTCTGCCAACTTGAGCAAGACGGGATTGACCTTGTGATGCTCCTCAAGACCCGCGTCTTGGATCTCAACGTAGACGTGGTCCTTGTCGAAGATCTGCACCATCAGGTCCAGCTCGGCTCGCGCAGCGACCTCGTCGTCGCGCATGATCGCCTGGTTGACGCGACTCGCCAGGCAGCCGCTGAGCGCAATCAGGCCCTTCGAATGCTGGGCCAGCAGGTCGAGGTCGACGCGCGGTTTGTAGTGGTACCCCTCGAGATAGCCGAGCGTCACGAGC
>CANKHS010000122.1 GCA_947481755.1 Actinomycetota bacterium
CGGGCGGTCGGTGCGTTCGAGCTCGACTACACGTTCGCCAGCGGCGTCGCACGGCTCGGTGGCGGCGCCGTGGCGGGGCCCAGCAACCGCTTCTCCACGCAGCTCGGGCTGTTCTTCGGCACGCCCGGGGAGAGCTCCCCGATCCTCAATGCGATTCCCGCGGACTATCCCTTCGACGTCGTGCAGGAGATGCTGCCGCGGCTCGCTTTCAACGGCGTCGAGCGGCCGCAGCCGTTTATCCTCGGTGGCGTGGAGCTGTTCGACGCGGGTGCGATCGAGCAGCCGGCGTCGTCGCTCGCGATCGTCGTGCCGCCCGTGCCCGGGCCGGTGTGGGTGCCCGGGCGCGTGCTCGGCGGCGTGCCGCAGGTCGATGTGGGCGGGATCGGGCTGCCAGCTGCGCCCGGCGCGCCCGTCGCCGGTAGTCCCGTGGCGCCCGGCGGCGACGCCGCGGGCGGCGTGGCGGCGGTGGCGGGGCCGGCGCTGATCATCCAGCCGCCGAAGCGGGTGCGGCAGGGCACCACGGTGATCGTGCGCGTGAAGGTGCCGTACCGCGGGAGGCTCACGCTGCGCGCCTACGGCGAGCGCGGCGGCCTCGCCGCCGTCGGCAAGGGGCGCCCAGTCGTAAAGGGCTGGCGCAAAATCAAACTGAAGATCGGACCCCACGCGCGGCTTGGCACACTGCGGATCGTGGCCACGCACGTGCGACCGCAGACGCGCGCCGTACTGACCGCGGCGAGCGTGACGCGCGTCGTCAAGGGCTAGCTGTTCTACCTAGCTGTTCTGTCTAGTCGGCCTGGGTATGAGCCTAGCCGGTGGCGGCCGTTCGATCCGATTGCGATCGGCCTTGGCGTTCAACCGTAAGGTCTAGGGGAAGCACTAACGCACTAGTGTCTTGTGCTACATGTTACAATCTACGCGGCGCGATCGTGCAGTGCCACACCGTCGAGCTGCTCGAGACGCGCCACCAAATCGGCCAGCTGCTCGGCCGAGCGGATGCGGATCTCGAGGTGCGCCCCGTCCTTCGTTGGCGTCACCCGACCAACCATGCCAAGCGCTCGGAAGCAGGCGTCGGTAGCAGCGGCGGCGAGGTCGTGATCGAACCAGAGCGGTCCACCACCCCCACGCTTGGTCGTGCTCCGTGCCGGCGCACCCGTGCGCGAAGCGGCCTCAACCTGTCGCACGGAGAGGCCCTCGGCGATCGCTCGCTTGGCCAACGCGCGCCGCGCGTCGTGGTCTTCGAGCTGCAGGATCGCGCGGCCATGTCCCTCAGACAGGTCGCCGGCGATGATGGCGTCCAAGACCTCATCGGGCAGATCGAGCAGGCGCAGTGCATTGGCAATTGCCGGACGGCTGCGGCCAACCTTCTCTGCCACCTCGGTCGGCGTCAGGTCCAGCTCGTCGATCAGCGCCGCGTAGCCACGCGCGGTCTCGATCGCATTGAGGTCCTCGCGCACCACGTTCTCGACCAACGCCAGGATCAGCGTCTGTCGCTCGTCGGCACGGCGCACGATCGCGGGGATCGTCTTGAGACCCGCAATACCCGCGGCGCGCCAGCGGCGCTCGCCAGCGATGATCTCGTAGCGGCCATCTGGCGCCGAGCGCACGAGGATCGGCTGCATGATGCCGTCCTGCGCAATCGAACGTGCGAGATCGTCGAGCGCGTCCTGGTCGAAGGCCCGCCGCGGCTGGCGCGGGTTGGGCTGTACCTGATCCAGAGGGAGCGTGACGAGCGTCGGCTCCACACCCGCCGGGTCGAGCAATGCGGAAAGTCCGCGTCCGAGTCCACTAGGCCTAGCCACGCTCAACCACCTCCAGGGCAAGTCGGTAATACGCGTCGGCTCCTGCCGAACGCGGATCGAACTGAGAAATTGGTCGTCCGTGCGACGGCGCCTCGGCCAGTCGGACGGAGCGGGGAATCACGCTATCGAAAACTTTGTTACCGAAGTGCTCGCGCACCTCGCTTGCGACGTCCTGCGAAAGGCGCGTGCGGCCATCGTGCATCGTCAGGAGCAAACCAGACAGCTGCAGATGCGGATTGATGCGCGCACGCACCAACTCGACCGTCTCCAGCAGCTGGGCAAGCCCCTCGAGTGCGTAGTACTCGCACTGCACGGGCACAATCAGTCGATTTGCGGCCGCCAAGGCATTGACCGTCAGCATGCCGAGCGCGGGGGGACAGTCGACGAGGACGAACGGGTAGCGATCGTCGACCTCGGCCAGTGCGGCACCAAGCAGTTGCTCGCGGTCGTCCATATCGGGCAACTCAACGGCAGCGGCGGCAAGATCGGGGTGGGCGGGTGCCAGATCGAGGTTCGGGATGCCCGAGGGAATCACGATGTCGGCGATTGGCACGCCGTGCAGGACCTCGTAGGTCGAGCGGCCACGTACCGGGCGATGGCCGAGGCCTGTGGTGGCGTTGGCCTGGGGGTCGAAGTCGACGAGCAACACGCGCGCACCGGCCTCGGCAAGACAGGCGGCGACGTTGACGGCGGTCGTGGTCTTACCGACGCCACCCTTTTGGTTGGCGAGTGCGTAAATGCGGGACATGCACCAGAGGCTAGTCCGCAGGGCGGACAAGCGGCTCGCGCGCAATCGCATTCGCCCGCCGCGGATACTGCTCTGGCGTCGGTCCGAGTTTGCGAATGACCACCTGCGAACGGTGCGCAAAGCCCGCCACGGGCACCACCTGCTCAACCGTGCCAGCCAACGCCTGCGCTGCCTGCTCGAGTTCCTTCGCGTCGACCGTGCCCGCATGAATCACGAACACGCCGCCCGTCCGTAGCAAGGGCAGACACAACTCAATCGCCACGGGGGGTGGCGCGAGTGCGCGCGCAACGGCTATGCCAAAGGCCTCGCGGCCTGTGCCATGGGCGTATTCCTCGACCCGGAGGTTGACGACCTCGACGCGATCGCGCAGGTCGCAGCGGTCAACGACTTCTTGCAGGTGCTCACAGCGACGCGCCCGACTGTCGAGCAGCACACCGCTGAGGTCTGGTCGGTCGAGCAGCAACGGCACACCGGGAAAGCCAGCGCCAGTCCCAATGTCGATCAGCGGTCCGGTCTCGCCGACCAGGAGCGGCAGGCTGTTGCGGGCGTCAGTCACGTGCTCAGCGAGCGCCTCGGGGCTCTTGTCGGCGACCAGACGCTGCGCCGCGTCCGTGATCACGTCGAGAAACTGCTGCAGCGGGTCGCGTTTCACGTGAAACGCCGCGGAGGGGTGGAGAGCTGTTTCACGTGAAACGCTGTCAGGCGGTCGGCACGACAACGACACAGCGTTGCGGCTCACGGCCGCCCGACTCCGTCGTCACATCGGTCCGCTCCTGCAAGACAAGGTGCACGATCTTGCGCTCCGCGCTCGACATTGGCTCCAACGAGACCGGCTGGCCTGTCGTCAGCGCCTCCTGTGCGGCCCGCTCTGCCGTATCGCGCAACACGGCCTCGCGGCGGCGGCGATAGTCCTGAGCGTCAACCACAACCGGAATCGCATCCTCTTGACCTCGCAAGACCATCGCGTTGACGAGGTACTGGACGGCATCAATTGTGTGGCCGTGCTTGCCGATCAGAAGCCCGAGGTCATCGCCCTCAACGTTGGCAACCAGCCCGTCTGGACCCTGGCCCACCGACACCGTTGCCTCGAGGCCGATGCCACCACAGATCGCAGTCATCACTTCCTCGATCCGTTCGGCAAGCGGCCCCGTTGCGGCGGGCAATGCGGGGGCACTCGTCCGCTGGCGCGGTGCGCGACGCTCTTCGCGCTGCGGTGTTCGGACGGGCGCCACGGGGTCCGTCGCCGGTACGACGGTCAGCTGCGCAAGCACACGTGCGGGCTCTCGGCCAACGCCCATCAGGCCACGTTCGCCCTCGGACAACACCTGAAATTCGATCGTCTCTTTGTCCAAGCCGGGATAGCGGCGCTCGAGCTCGCGCGTCGCTGCCCAGCGCGCCTCGCCTACCGTCTCGCCCGCACCTTCGACCGCTGTTGGGTCGTCACTCATCAGCTGTCCTTCGGACCGTCGCTGGGCGGCTTGGTGGGCGGCTTGGTGGCCGGCTTATTCGGTCGCTTTTGGCGCTGTGCCTTGTTCTTCGGCGCTGCGGGCACAGGCTTAGCCTCGTCCACGACATCATCGGCACCTGCTGCGGCTGCCGGCTTGGCCTTCGGCTTCTTCGCCTTCGGCATCTGATTCGTCGGCTTGCCACCAATCCCGAGGCGTGCGGCGATGCCGCCACCCGA
>CANKHS010000123.1 GCA_947481755.1 Actinomycetota bacterium
GCCTTGCGGGCCACGGCGGCGACGTGCGCCTCGAAATGAAACTCGCACTTGCCACCAAAGCCACCGCCGAGATGGGGGACGATCACGCGCACGGCGTTCTCGGGCATCTCGAGCGTGTGGGCGACACCAGCGCGGGCGTTAAACGGCACCTGCGTCGAGGACCAGATCGTGACCTGATCGCCATGCCACTCAGCGATAATCGCGCGCGGCTCGATCGGGGCGGCGTGCTGCATGTCGGCCACATAGCGGCCACTGATAATGGTGTCGGCCTCGGCCATACCCTTTTCGATATCGCCAAAGACGAGCGTGGAGCGACCAGCATCGTTGCGGTCGCGCACGATGTCGTACGAGTCGCCGTACGACTCCCAATCGGGGTGCACGAGCGCGGCGCCCGGGGCGGCCGACTCTTCGATGTCGTTCATCACCGGTAGCGGCTCGATGTCGACTTCGATCAGGTCGAGCGCGGCCTGCGCGACGGCGGGGGTGGTGGCGGCGACAGCAGCGATGATCTCGCCCTCGAAGCGCACCCACTCACGCGCGAACAGGCGACGGTCCTGGATGTACGGACCGTGCTGGAGGTCGGGGACGTCGGCATGCGTGACGACAGCGAATACGCCGGCGAGAGCCTCGGCCTTGCTGGTGTCGAGACGCGTGATGCGACCATTGGCGATACCGGCATAGAGGAACTTGCAGTGCGTCATGCCAGCGAGCTGCATGTCGGCCGTGTAGCGACCGAGACCGGTCACCTTGTCCTTGCCATCTTGGCGCTTAAACGTCCTGCTCTCGACAACGGCCATGGAGGCCCTCCCTCACTGTGCGAACCGAATTCGCTACATCCTACTGGCGCGGGGCGGCGAGTGCGAGTCGGTGCGTTACGGCCAGCGCTCGAGTGCTGGCGCCATGCCCTCAACGATGATCGTCGCGGCACACCGAGCAGCCTCAGCAGCGAGCGCTGCGGGGTCCTCATCGGCCTCGAACGGCGACAGCACGTAGGCGGCAACGTCGCGTTGATCGCCCTTGCCGGGACGGCCCACACCACAGCGAACGCGGAAGAAGGCGGGCGAGCCGAGCGCGTCGGCCAGCGACCGCAAACCGTTGTGACCCTTGAGGCCGCCGCCGTCACGGGCGCGGACGATGCCCGGCTCGAGCTCGATGTCGTCGTAGATCACGATGATCTCGTCGAGCGGCAATTTGAGGTCATGGATGCAGGCGCCGACCGAGCGGCCCGAGTCGTTCATAAACGTCTCGGGTGCGAGCACGCCGACCGCGACCTCGCCGAGACGAACCTCGGCGTAGCGACCGTTGTACTTGTTTTTGGTCTTGGCGCCATGCTCTGAGAGCAGCGCATCGACGGCCATCCAACCAATGTTGTGGCGTGTGCGGGCGTACTTCGAACCCGGGTTGCCGAGCCCAACGATCAGGGCGTCGACGTAGCCCACTAGCGCTACTCGCTGGAGTCGTCGCCAGAAGAGTCGTCGCCAGACGCCTCTCCAGCGGACGCGTCGTCGGACTCGCCGACGAGCGGAACCTCGCCCTCGGCACCCTCTTCGGCCTCGGTTGTCGCCTCGGACAGGGCGGCACGGGTGACGACACAGGAGCAGACGACAGCGTCGGGATCGCCGGCGAACTCGTAGCCGGTTCCGGCTTCCAAGTCGCGGACGTGAATCGAATGAGCAATGCGCAGTTCGGTGATGTCGACAACGATCTCGGTCGGCATCGCACCCGGTAGGGCACTAACGAGGACCTCGTGCATCGAATGCTCGATCATGCCGCCGTCGAGCTTGATGCCGTCGGCCTCGCCGACCAGATGCACGGGCACGGGGGCCGTGATCTTCTCGGTCATCGAGATGGCAATCAGGTCGATGTGCGTGACGCGATCGCGGACGCGGTCGATCTCCATCGCCTTGAGAATCGCATTGACAGGCTTGTCCTCACCATCGATCACGAGCGAGAGGATCGCGTTGCGACCGGCCTCGCCCATCATCGCGGAGCGCAGCTTGACGCGCTCGATCTGAAACGGCAGTGGCTCGCGGCCCTGTCCGTACAACACACCAGGAATCACATCCAACTTGCGCAGGCGCTGGTTGGCGCGCGTCGATGCTGCTTCGCGCTTGGTGATGGTGAGTGTGGTGTCCGACATGTCAGTTTGGCTCCCGTGAGGTGCGCGGCGCAGTGTACGCGAGGGTGGCGCGCTGTGCGCCATCCGGGGCGTTAGTGGCTGGTCGTCGCTCCTGCGCCGCCGTCCCCACCAGCGCCGCCCATGTTACCGCCATGCGTAGCTCCAGCACCGCCGTTACCGCCAGCACCGCTCACGCCGCCGGCACCACCGTTACCGCCAGCGCTGGCGCCGGTTGGGCCGGGAGAGGGGAACAACGACGGGACAGGCGTACCAGTGGTACTTGGCACAGGCGTGCCCGAACCAACCATTGTGGCGAGCGTGCCCGCCTGCGCCTGTGCCTGATGGGCTAAGACGTTCCACGCGATATTGGGCGCGCTCCCACCCAGCGAGGTGAGGTAGGAACCGAACAGCTTCTGCGTCGATTGTGGCTTACTGGCGCTACTAGCCGGCTTGCTCGGTGTCTTCGACGGGTTGACGCTCGAGCCGATCAACGCGATCGCCTCTTTCTTGCCCGTAATCGAATGGATCGCGTTGAACTGGAGCAGGCCACTGGTGATGGTGGCGTAGGCCCCCGTGCCTGCGGTCAGCATGCCGGCGCCCGAGAAGGTCAGGTGCAGGCGCGTCTGTGCGTACGTCGATACTGCCAACCCGCTGACGGTGCCGAGGCTATTGGTGATCGTGAACGTCGTCTCTGCAACACCGGCCTTGGGGTGCAGCGTGTACGTCAGCTTGATCGTGCCGGAACCGATTGGGCTGCCTTGAACGTTGCCCTCATCGTTAAGGACCGTGGGGCTGGTCACGCTGGCGAGGTGCGTCTTACCGAGGATGATCACGCCCGCACCCTTGGCGGGTGCAGTTGGCGCGCTGGAACCTGTCGACCCGTAGCCGCCTTGGCGTGGCGTCGCGCCAGCAAAGGTTGGTACAGCGAGGAGCAGGCCAACGCCCGAGAGAACAGCGATGGTACGCAGCGGAGTGATGGAAGGCATGTCAGATCTCCTAGAGGGGCTGCAGACGGGTGGACTTGATCGTCTGCAACTTCTTCATTAGACGCAAGAACTGAATGTCTTGGGCAGGTGTCCGGTCGTACGAGGCATGCGCGATGTTGACCGTTTCAAGCGGATCGGTCTTGAGGTCGTACATCTCGAATTCACTGGGCACATCGCCCGTGGCGTCCCAATACTCAGCAAACTTCCAGCGCTTCTCGCGGAACGAGACGATGTGCTGCGGCGGTGGGATGTACGGCCCGCTGGCCTGGCCAGACTGCCAATCGTCGTAGGTAAAGATGATCTCTTCTTGGACGGGCTTGCTCTTCGGGTTGAGCACGATCGACGAGTAGTCGACGCCTTCCCACGGTGCCTGCGCAGAGCTGGGTGCTTCGAAAAGGCTGGCAATCGTCGGCAGAAAGTCGACGTGCGAGACGAGCGCGTCGCTGCGCACCGGGCGCTTGAAGAGATTCGGGTTGGAGTAGATCAGCGGAATGTTGATCGCCTCTTCGTAGAAGTTGAAGTTCTTCTGGCGCATCCCACCATGGGCAACGCCCAGTTCGCCGTGATCCGCCGTCTTGATCACGAGTGTGTTGCCAAGCAGGTTATTCTCGGTCAGAGCACCGAGGATATTGACGAGGTACTCGTCGGACGACTTCATCAGGTTGCCATAGAAGTTGATGTAGTTGCGCTTCTTCCTAGCCGTGTTGAGCACGCCCAGGCCGGCCGAGAGCTTGAGGAAGATCTGTTGTGCACGGGGCTTGGTCGAGAGGTCCTCGTCGACGGTGGCAGGCAGGCCAATGTCGCCTTCGATCCACGTGGTGTCGTAGCCGGCGTCGGTCAGGCTCTTTGGGTACTCGAGCACATCGTGCGGATTGACGAGCGAGACGATCAGGAAGAACGGCTGCTGCGTCGCGGCATACGAGTTGATGAACTGCAGAGCGCCTTCGTTACCGTCGGTGTAGTTCGTCGTCTGGCTGCCGATAAAGCGGGCGTCGTTTTGTGCTGTGCCGCCACCCATCTCGGGGAAGCTCTGGTTGGCGCCAGCGTCGTTCGGGTTCCAGCGGTTGAAGGAGTAGGCGTTGAGGTCGGCAGAC
>CANKHS010000124.1 GCA_947481755.1 Actinomycetota bacterium
ACGCCCGAGTTCGTCAAGGTCGCCTCGAAGGAGATCACGGTCGACACGGTCGAGCAGCGCGTTGCCTTCGCCGAGGGCCGCGACAAGCTCGAATTGCTGGAGCGCTTTATCCAAGAGATGAAGCCACCAACGATGATCATCTTCGCGCGCACGAAAGTTGGCACGCAGAAGCTGGCCGACGATCTCAAACGACGCGGCCACAAGGTGCGCGCTCTCCATGGCGACATGGGGCAGGGTGCCCGCGACTCCGTGATGATCGCGTTCCGCGGCAAGCGCATCCCCATCCTCGTGGCAACCGACGTCGCCTCGCGCGGCCTCGATGTCAGCCACGTCACGCACGTCGTCAACTACGACCTGCCCGACGAGCCCGAGGTGTACGTCCACCGCATCGGCCGTACCGGCCGCGTTGGTCGTGAGGGTTTCGCCATCTCGTTCGTTGCCAACAAAGAGAAGCCAAAGCTCGATGCTGTCGAGCGGCTGCTCAAGCGCAAGATTCAGCGCTGGGGCATCGACGAGCCTGTGCAGCCACTGACGCCAGAGCAGATTGCGATTGCCGAGGAGATCGAGGCAGCCGAGGAGTCTGGCGAGGTCGATGTGCTCGTGGTCGAGAACGAGAACGCGCAGCAGGGCTCGTCCGAACCACGCGCCGAGGGCGACGCGCCAAAGAAGCGACGTCGTCGTGGCGGTCGCGGACGCGGCAAGGGCAACGGCGGCGAGGGTTCGAACGGGAGTGGCGACACTCCCGTGCCTGTAACTGCTGACTAGCTCCGCGCGGCACGACGCTGCTGAGTACGAGGATCACGCAGATGGGTGGTAGTTCGGGGCCCATGTGACTAGGATCTCGTATGCGAAAAATTCGCCTCACAGCACTGCTGATCGCGTTTGGTGCGCTGCTCGTGAGCGGTGTGCCGAGCGCGTTTGGTCATGCGGTGTTCGGTGACAGCGTGCTTGTGTTGCCTGCGCGATACAAGGTGAGCGCGCCCAAGGTTGCTCGTCCGATCAACCTGACCATCTCCGTGAGTGGCGATCTGCTCGTGCACAAGGCCATCTGGGAGGCTGCGTATAGCGATGCTCACGGTAAGGACTACAACTTCATTCCGATGCTTGCGAAAATCCGCCCGTTCGTCAAAGGTGCGGATCTTGCTCTGTGTCATCTCGAAACACCGCTGATGGCTGGTGACCCGATTGGGTATCCGGTGTTTAGAACACCACGTTCGCTTGCCCACGCGATCAAGGTGACGGGGTGGGATGTCTGTTCGACGGCCTCAAACCACACGCTTGACCGTGGCCAGGACGGTATTGACAGCACGATCGCCACGCTTCGTCGCAATGGCATCAAACACACGGGATCGGCAGTGTCCGCCAAGCAGGCCCGACGCATCACGATCCTCAAGGCCAAGGGTGTCAAGGTTGCCTTTCTCGCCTACACGCAACTTGGCAACGGGCAGAAACAGCCACACCCGTGGAGTCTCAAGTGGGCCGACGGTCCGACGATCATTTCGGACGCTAAGCGTGCTCGCCGGCTTGGCGCGGACGTGGTGATCGTCACCTTGCATTGGGGTCAGGAGTTCCAGAGCAAGCCGAGTGCGTTGCAGGTAGCGTTGGCGACGACCTTGAATCGCTCGCGGGCCATCACCGCAGTCGTCGGCCAGCACGCGCACGTTGTGCAGCCCATCCGGTACATCAACGGCAAGTTAGTGGTGTTTGGCGAGGGCAACCTGCTCGCCAACCAAGGGGCGTATGCCGGGTTGACGCCTGGCTCGCGCGACGGGCTGATCGGACTTCTACGGATCAGGGTCAATCCCAACGGGAAGTCTCAGCTTCGCCGCATTGACTATGTACCGACCTACGTCAGCGAAGATGATTTCACCGTGCTGCCGGTCTGGCAGACGTTACGGCGCGGTGCAGGGGACACGGCCAAATTGAAGGCGTCGTGGTTGCGGACCACGGGTACCGTCGGGCACGGACGCGCGGTTAGCGCCTGGCGTCACGCACGGCCCTAACGCATCGCACGGTATTAGGTCGGAAGATCACCGCTACGCCGTACGAGCGAGCGTAGGAACAGTGGCGCACGGAAGCCCAGCGCACCCAGCACACCAATCGCGATCGCGAGTGATCCCATCACCACGAGCAGCTCGGTGAAGTTGGGAGGGTTGATCGAGAAGAAGTCGGCGATCGGTGGAATCGCGAAGGCCGCGACAAAGCCGACGATGAGTGCCAGCATCAGCATGCCGACGCCCCAGGCCCGTACCTGAGACTGCTCGATCGCCTCGTCCTCGAGCAGCAGGATCAAGTACAGCCCAATAAAGACAAGCACCAGCAGCGCGGCCGATCGTGCATCCTCGAGGGTGCGCCCAGGCAGGCTGCGTGTGATGCCATACGCGGCCATCACGCCAATCGCACTCACAACTCCACCCGGCACGCTGAAGCGCAGCAGGTCGCGCAGAAACGGCACGTCGGTGGGGCGACCAACGCTGGGTGCGACAGCCAAGACAAAGCCAGGGATCCCAATCGTGAAGGCGGCAGCCAGAGTGATGTGGCGTGGCAACAGTGGATACTCGGCTCCCGCGACACCAATCGTCAAGATCAGCGTGGCCGCGAACGCGCTCTTGACGACAAAGAGCTTGGCGACGCGCCGAATGTTGGCCAGGATCCGGCGCCCCTCTGCGACACCCGCAGGGAGCGTGGCGAAGGAGCCGTTGATCAGCACCATGTCGCTGACGCTCTTGGCGATCTGCGACCCCGACCCGAGTGCGATCGACATGCGCGCGGCCTTCATCGCCGGTACGTCATTGACGCCATCGCCGATCATCGCGACGTAACGACCGCGCCGTCGAAGGCCATCGACGAGCTCGCGCTTTTGGTCGGGGGTGATGCGCCCAAACACGCTGTGCGAAACAGCCACGTCGGCGATGGCATCGAGGTCGCCGGTCGGCAGGTCCGCGCCACTGATCGCCGTGGTGTCACCAAAGCCCGCAGCCTTGGCAACCGCCTCGACCGTACGAGGCGCATCGCCCGAGATGACCTTGAGGTCGACGCCCTGCTCACGAAAGAAGGCGACCACCTCGGCGGCGTCTGGTCGCATCTGCTCCTCCAGCACCACGATGCCCTGCGCCATAAACCCTGGGGGAGTTGGCGGTGGTGCATCGTCGTCCTCGGGGATCTCTGGGAGTGCCGTCGCAGTGCCGACCACCAGCACACGACCACGCTCGGCCTGGAAGGCCTCAATTTCTGTGGAGAGCGAGCCCATGCCGAGCACCTCGGGAGCGCCGAGCACGATCACCGTGTCGTGCAGTTGCACGCCCGACCACTTCCAGCGCGACGAAAACGGCAGCTCGGCCAGGACGGGCTCCGCGGGGTGGGGGATGGCCGCGGCAATTGCGTCAGACGAACCCGAGCGCACATCCGCCGAGCCGGCCAGTCGGGCGAGTAATAGGCGCACGGCGGCGTCCGTTGTGTTCGGTGCCGCCACAACGTGGGCAAGTCGGAGCGTGCCGTCGGTGAGCGTGCCCGTCTTATCGACGCAGAGCGTGTCAACACCAGCCAGCGACTCAACGGCATTGAGGCGCTGCACCAGCGCGCCCATACGCCCGAGCTTCACGGCAGCCAACGCGAAGGTGATACTCGCCAACAGAATCAGTCCCTCAGGAACGATCGAGATAAGCCCCGCGGTTGCCGTCTCGGCCGCCTGCTGAAACTGCGTTTCGTGGATCCGAAACGCGAGCAGCAGTGCGGCAGCCAGCGGGATCATCGAAAGCAACAGCACCCGCAAGAGCCGGTCGATATCGAGTTGCAGGGGAGAGCGTTGATCGGTCGCCTGCTTGGCGGCCTGTGTCAATCGACTTGCGTAGGCAGCAGAGCCAACCGCGGTGACACGGTAGACCCCAGCGCCGGCGGTGCAATACGAGCCCGAATAGAGCGTGTCGCCCGTTCGGCGAGCGACGCGGTCGGCCTCACCCGTCAGGATCGACTCGTCGATCGAGAGTCCGCGCGCCTCAACGACTTCGCCGTCGGCCACGACCTGGTCGCCAGGCTGCAACTCGACGATGTCGTCGGGCACCAACTCCTCGGCAAGCACTGAGCACGTCGCGCCATCGCGCCGGACGGAAGCCTGGGGAGCGATCAGGAGCGC
>CANKHS010000125.1 GCA_947481755.1 Actinomycetota bacterium
ACAAAATCCCGAAAAGCGCGTAACGATGCGGCTTTTCCCGGGGATCCCTCTGGTAGAGTTGGGGGTGCGTTCACCAACCGGTGAACACCCAGGAAGAAGCCCTTGACCGAGTCCTACGGCGCCAGCAATATCACCGTCCTCGAAGGCCTTGAGGCCGTGCGCCGACGCCCCGGTATGTACATCGGTTCGACGGGCGCCCGCGGCCTCCATCACCTGGTCTGGGAGGTGCTCGACAACGCCGTTGACGAAGCGCTTGCCGGGTACTGCACCGAGGTCACGATCACGCTGCACACAGACGGCTCGGCGACCTGCATGGACAACGGTCGCGGCATCCCCGTCGAGATGATGGCCGACCAGGGCATGTCCGCTGTCGAGGTTGTTCTTACCAAGCTGCACGCCGGCGGCAAATTCGGCGGCGGCGGCTACAAGGTCTCCGGCGGTCTGCACGGCGTCGGTGTCTCCGTCGTCAACGCGCTGTCCGAGAAGCTGCACATTGAAGTGCGCCGTGACGGCTTCATCTTCTCGCAGGATTACGCCAAGGGCGATCCGCAAAACTCGCTCAGCAAGGGCGAGGCATGGACCGGCCAGAGCAGCACCTCGATCACCTTCTTGCCCGACGGCGAGATCTTCGAAGACATCCGCTTTGACCGCGATACGCTCGCCCTCCGCATGCGCGAGATGGCGTTCCTCACGCCGGTGCTGGCCCTGCGCCTAATCGACGAGCGCGGCGACGGCTCCGACGAGACGTGGAAGTACGAAGGCGGCATCGGCGAGTACGTCGCCTTCATGAACCAGGGCAAGGAGCTCGTGCATACGGGCGTTGTCGTGGTCAGCTCGCGCGACGAAGAGAGCAGCGTCGAGATCGACGTCGCGCTGCAGTGGAACCAGACGTACCAGCCGTCGATCTACTCCTTCGCCAACGCCATCAACACGCACGAGGGTGGTAGCCACCTGGTCGGCTTCCGCACCGCCGTCACGCGCGTCGTCAACTCCTACGCGCGGGCCAACGGTCTGCTCAAGGAGAAAGACGAAAACCTGACCGGCGAAGACGTCGCCGAAGGGTTGGCCGCCGTTATCTCGGTGCGCCTGCCCGAACCACAGTTCGAAGGCCAGACCAAGACCAAGCTCGGCAACACGCACGTCCGCGGCATCGTGGATAGCGCCTCCAACGCGGCGCTCGCGCAGTACTTCGAAGAGCATCCGGCCGAGGCCAAAGCGATTGGACAGAAGGTTGTTTCGGCCGCCCGCGCTCGCGCAGCAGCACGCAAGGCCCGCGAGGCCGCCCGCAAGACCGCCTTCGGAAGTGGCGGCCTGCCCGGCAAGCTGACCGACTGCGTCACGACGGACCCCTCGATCTCCGAGCTGTACCTGGTCGAGGGCAACAGCGCAGGCGGCACGGCTGTCGACGCCCGCGATCGCGAGTTCCAGGCGATCCTGCCGCTCCGCGGCAAGATCCTCAACGTCGAGAAGGCCCGCATCGATCGCGTCTTCGGCAACGCCGAGATCCAGGCGATGGTCGCGGCAATGGGTATTGGCGTCGGCGACGACATCGACACCGAGAAGGCGCGCTATCACAAGCTCGTACTGATGACCGACGCCGATGTCGATGGTGCGCACATCCGCACCTTGATCCTGACGTTCCTCTACCGGCACATGCAGCCCCTGATCGACGCGGGCTACGTGTACATCGCCCAGCCACCGCTCTATCGCGTGCGCTTAGGCAAAGAGCAGATGTACCTGTCGAAGGACTCCGAGGTCGAGGACTACGCCGTTGGTCAACGCCTCGCGCAGGTCACGGCCATGGCGGGCGAGGCCAAGTTGCCGCTCGACCAAGAGCTGTATCGCTCGATCGTCAAGTCGGTCCGCGAGCAAGAACTGATGACGACGCGTATGCGTGGAGCCTTCGGCCCGATCGTGGCCGAACTGGCCAAGCACCCGAGCCTGCTCGAGGCAAATGTCGAGCCAGCAGCGATCAGCGAATGGTTCGCCAAGGGCGGGGCCGACGACGAGTTCGTCACGGTCGAGGTCACCAGCACCGAAACCGACGGCTCGATCATGCTGCGCCGCACCGAGCGCCACACGGGTGCCGTCGAGACGATTCCGCTGCCACTCAATCTCTTTACGGGAGCCGCATACGAGGGTCTCCGCCGCAGCCACAAGCGCCTGCTCGAGCTCGTCGGTCCGGGGCCGTTCCTGGTCACGCAAGGCCGCAAGGAGATCGAGGCGGTCGGCCACGCCGCCCTCCGCGAGGCAATTTTCGACTGCTGCAAGGATGGCATCGAAATCAGTCGCTTCAAGGGCCTCGGCGAGATGAACGCCGACCAGTTGCGCGATACCGCAATGGCACCGCAGACGCGCACGCTGCTGCAGGTCACGATGGAAAGCGCGGCCGAAGCCGACGCCATGTTTGTCACCTTGATGGGCGACCAGGTCGAAGACCGTCGTGCCTTCATCGAATCGCACGCCCGCGACGCACAGGGAATAGATGTCTGAGCCAGAAGCACCTGTCGAGGAGCCGTACGGCGGCTCCGAACCGCGCGAACTAGCCGACGAGATGCGCACGTCGTATCTCGATTACGCGATGAGCGTAATCGTCGGCCGCGCACTCCCCGATGTGCGCGACGGCCTCAAGCCGGTGCATCGTCGTGTGCTCTACGCGATGGACGAGCTGGGCCTGCAGCCCAACCGCCCGCACGTCAAGTGCGCCAAGGTCGTCGGCGAGACGATGGGCACGTACCACCCGCACGGCGACCAGGCGATCTACGACACGCTCGTGCGCATGGCGCAGCCATTCTCGTCGCGCGCCATCTTGGTCGACGGACAGGGCAACTTCGGTAACGTCGACGGCTTCTCCGCCGCCGCCATGCGCTACACCGAGTGCCGTCTGTCCCGCGTAGCGACGCTGATGCTCCGTGACATCGACGCCAACACCGTCGATTTCGGGCCCAACTACGACGGCTCGCGCGAACAGCCGCTGGTTTTGCCGGCACGCTATCCAAACCTGCTCGTCAACGGCTCGTCGGGTATTGCCGTCGGTATGGCGACCAACATTCCGCCGCACAACCTGGGCGAGGCCGTCAACGCCACGATCGCGATGATCCGCAACCCGGAGATCTCGCTCGAAGAACTGATGCAGATCATGCCCGGCCCGGACTTCCCGACCGGCGGCGTGATCATGGGCCACGCTGGCATTCGTGCCGCGTACGCGACGGGCCGCGGCAAGATTCGCCTCCGCGCCACGACCGATATCGAAGATCTCCCGAACGGCAAGAGCGCGATTGTCGTCACGCAGCTGCCGTTTACGGTCAAGAAGGGCGGCGACGACGGCGTCATCGCCAAGATTGCCGAGCTCGCCGTCGAGAAGGTCATGCCCGAGATCTCGGACGTTAAGGACCACTCGTCCGACGAGGGCATGCGCATCGTGATCGAGCTGAAGAAGGACGCGATCGCGACGGTTGTCCTCAACAAGCTCTACAAGCACACGCAACTGCAGGTCACGTTCGGCGCCAACATGGTGTCGCTGGTCGATGGCGTGCCACGCACGCTTGGTGTCCACGACATGCTGCGCCACTACATCGCGCATCAGCGCGACGTCATCGTGCGCCGCACGAAGTTCCAGCTCGATCGGGCAGAGCGCCGCTGTCACATCCTCGACGGCTACCTAATCGCCCTCACGAATCTCGACGCGGTCATTCAGTTGATCCGCAACTCGAAGGATCCCGAGCAGGCGCGCCAAAATCTCCAGACCGAATTTGGCATGTCCGAAGTCCAGGCGCAGGCAATTATCGATCTTCGCCTCGGACGTCTGACCGGCCTCGAGCAGGACGCCATTCGCGCTGAGCACGCCGAATTGACGGCCAAGATCGCCGAGCTGCGCAGCATCCTTGCCGACGAGAGTCGCGTTTCGCAGGTCATCATCGAAGAGCTCGAAGCGATTCAGGCCGAGTTCGCCGACGATCGTCGCACGCAGATCAGTGCCGTCGAGGGCGAGATCGACATGGAAGAGCTGATTGCCGACGAGGAGATGGTCATCACCATCACCAACGGCGGCTACATCAAGCGGCTGCCCGTCGACACGTATCGG
>CANKHS010000126.1 GCA_947481755.1 Actinomycetota bacterium
GGCTGCATAGCCCGCCACGAATGGATCGACGACGGCGGCTCGAAAGTCGTCTCGCAGATCGAGTGCGATGTGAGGCATCCCATTCTGGTGGCAGAGATCGCGGGCAGCACGTACGGCTGACGGTGCGCAGCACGCGCGCTCGGGCGACGGCGCCTCGGGATCGATCCAGAGACGCAGCGTCACACCGACGGCCTCGTGCCCTTCGGTAACGGTTTGCGTCAGCACCATCGCGGAGTCCACACCACCACTCATGGCAACGACGACACGGTTCGGGTCGGCCGGCACGACGGCACCACGCGCCACGGCATCGCCAATCGCCGCGTGGAAGGCGTCAACGGCGGTGAGCGCACACTCGGCACCAGCCGGCTCGATCGCCGCGCCCGCGAGCACCTCGGCTAGCCCGAGCCGAGCGGCATCCAACAACTGTCCACCCTCAGCACGCGCTGCGAGCCAGGCTGCCGCCGCGGTCGTGGCGGCGCATGCATCGGCACCAAAGCGCACCTGCTCAAGGCGATCGCCGACGAGCCCGAGCGTAAAGCGCACGCGGTCGTTGCAGCGACCGCCGCCTGCCCGACCTTCGCCGTCGGGCTGGGCAACTGCGCCGGCGCGAGAGAGGTCGATCATGCCGAGGCCTCCGCGGCCAATTGCAGCGCCGGTGCGAGTTCTGCCCAAACCGCGACAACGGCATCGATATCGGCGGCGGTCGTCGTCGGTCCGAGCGTGATGCGAATGGCACTGCGGGCAGCGTCGTCGTTGATATCCATCGCAGTCAGCGTCGCGTCTGGCAGCGTCTCACCACTGGCACAGGCGGAGCCCGCCGAGATCGCGATGCCGCGCTCGTCGAAGAGGCGCACGACGGTGTCGCCGCGATAGCCGGTCAACAGCAAAGCGTGTCCAGGGAGTCGCTCGACCTCCGCACCGACTACGGGCAACCCGAGCCGTGCTTCGAGGTCGTCGCGCAGTGCAGCGCGCTGGCTGCGCTCTGCCGGTGCCTCTGCGCCTTGCCGAATCCGCAGCGCGGCAGCCAAAGCCACGGCACCAGCGACATCCTCGGTACCCGAGCGCAGACCACCCTCTTGTCCACCACCAAAGACAATCGGATCGAGGCTTTGTACGCCCGAGCCAATCACGGCACCGACCCCACGCGGCCCGCCCAACTTGTGTGCGGCAAGCGCGATCGTCAGGCGCCCTGGCAAATCGGAAAGGTCAAGCTCGGCACCAGCGGCTGTCTGCACATGGTCGACATGGAGTGGCACCGCATGCTCGGCGCAGATCGCAGCGATGTCGGCGATTGGCTGCACGACACCCGTCACGTTGCTCGCGCCCATCACGCAGACCAGCGCGTCACCCGTCTGCACGAGGTCCCAGAGTTCGATCAGGTCGAGGCGCCCATTTGGCAACACCGGCGCAACTGCGATCTCCCACCCGCGCCGCGCCAACACCTCTGCCGTGCGTCGCACTGCTGGGTGCTCGATCGCACTGACGACCATGCGCCCAGGCGTTCCCTGTGCACGGCCGAGCACGGCCAGGTTGTCGGCCTCTGTACCACCACCCGTCAGCACGACGTCGGCCGGATTGGCACCCACGAGCGCGGCGATCTCTTCGCGCGCTGCATCGAGATCTGCGCGCGCCTGTCGTCCAAGCGCGTGTGGCTCCGAGGGATTGCCAAAGCGCTCCGTCAGGTGCGGCAACATCGCCTCGACCACACGTGGGTCGGGCGGCGCCGTGGCTGCATGGTCGAGGTAGATCACGCCCGCATTGTCGCACCGCACGATCAATCGCGGTGTGACAGCCGCCGCAAGCGTCGGGCTTAGTTGTCCCACCCTGCCGCGACCCATCTCCCGTCGAACCTGCTTATGCAGGTGGGTCCCCCGCCCAACACGACCGGTTTAGGGTGGTGCCAGGACAGACGAGGTCCCATTCGTTGGAACATTGGCTCGAGCGCAGATCATGAGCCGCGAGCAAGGTGGAACACCCACAGCGTACAGGTGGTGCTAGCCGGTGACGCTCGACGGCACACCAGTTGCAGCCACCTTTGGCAGCGTCGCGTACTTGACGATCTGCTTCGTCACGGAACCACGCTTGATGTTGATCGTGTACCGGATCCGTAGCGAACCAACGCGTAGGCGCGCCGACGCGTTGGCATTGAGCGGCACCTGAATGGCCGCAGGACCCGACCGACGAACGCGGTACGAGCGTTGCCCGGCGCTGATCCACCTCGTAGCGCGACCGCTGCGCGCAGTCTCGGAATCAGCGAAGGACACGCCGATGCCGAGTAGCTCGAACATCTGCTTGTCGGTCAGCGCCTGATCGCCGTTTGTCACGAATTTCGTCTGAATCACGAGTCTGACGAGCAAGCAGACCACTGCGCTATTGAAATTCACCGTGGTACCGCTAATAAGCGTCACGGTGTTCACAGGCCGCATGCCTCGGTGGCCGAGATTGCAGTTCAAACCTGAGAAGTCTTGGACATCAGCATTCGGCACGTCGCTGCGAATCCAAGCGATGCGCCGAGACTGGATCGTCTTGCCCTGCGACGTCTCCGCCGTCAGGCGAAACCACCGCTCGTCGGGCCCGTTGACGGGGAACGAGCAGGCGTGGATCACACCGGCGCCACTGGCCTCTTTACCCCAACCGGTCGAGTTGGCTCCCGGCGGCGAACATTTCGACAGATCGGCGGCCGTAGTGGCACCGTCCTTGGTCGTCGACTGCATCAATTCATAGCTCGAAATGCTCGAGCCGTCGCACGTATTCGGCGTCGTCCACGTTACCTGCAGACGATCACCAAAACCGGACTTCGAGATGTCGAGGATGCCGAAGTTCCACTTGCTCGAGTCACACGTGAGCGGCGTTGCGGCGGGCGTAGACACGATGACGGGCGTAGGCACGACGACGGGCTCGGCAGGGGCGGAGATGGTCAGGGTACCGATTGTCGACATTCCTGAAAAGGACGAGTCTCGATCGATCTTCAGCGTGCCTGGCGAGATGATCGTGACGGTCACTGTGTTCCCATCCCTAAACCAGCAGCCTCTAGAGGGTGCGCACGACGATTGGCTGACGGACACCGACCCAGAGCCATCGAGCACCCCGATCCAACCGCCCGACTCTGAACCAGCATTACGAATCTGAAAGGTGTCACCAGCCGAGCCAGTCACCGTGGCCGGCGAAATCGATCCGGCGGTCATCCCGACCTCCACTTCTGTCGACAGAGCCGCCGCGGAGGCCGCCGGCGCAATGACGAACGCACCGACGAGGGCGACGAGCGAGAGGAGTAGGCGATTACGCAAGCGCGGGTTCGGCATCACTACACCGTACACGCGTCTCGAGGTCAGCCGACGGCCACGTATTCCACGTCGCCGATGGGCAACTGCAGGAAACGCGTGCCCTCAGTGCGGAAGGCCTCGGTGTCGCCCGTCGCGAGAAAGCGGTACTCGCCGCGATGATCGTCGCCACGCTGCCAGCCCTTGCGCACGAGCGTCGCTGCGATTTCTTCGGCGAGTTCTTCCGCAGCGGCGATCGTGTGTACCTCGGTGCCGAGCTCGCGCTGCAGCATGTGTCGCACCAGCGGATAGTGCGTGCAGCCGAGTACGACGACGTCGACACCGGCCTCGCGTAGCGGCGCGCACGCGGTCTGGACCAATTCGAGCGTGCGCTCCGAGTAGGGCTCGCCGCCTTGAATCGATTCGGCGAGACCTGGGCAGGCAACCTGCACGACTTCGACGCCAGCATCGAGATCGTGGATCGCCTCGACGTAGCGCTGGCTGTTAACCGTGGCCTCGGTGGCGAGCACGCCAACCTTGCGTAGACGCGTTGCCTGCACCGCAGCGTGAGCCTCGGGGGTGATGACGCCAAGCACCGGCACGGGCGACTCTCGCTGCAAGACGGGCAGCGCCGCCGCCGTCGCCGAGTTACAGGCCACGACGATCAGCTTGGCGCCCCGCTCGACGAGGATCCCGGTCAGCTCGCGTCCGTAGGAAATCAGCTCGTCCTGCGACCGCGGGCCGTACGGGAAACGCCCGGTATCGCCGAGATAGATGACGTCCTCGTGCGGCAAAC
>CANKHS010000127.1 GCA_947481755.1 Actinomycetota bacterium
GCCTCATAGCCAGGCACGAGGCGCTTGTAGGAGTTGACCGTCGGGTTGGCGAGCGCGGTGATACCCGGCAGGTGTGTGAGCAGACCGGCGATGTACGCCAGCGCCGTATCGGACAACTGCTCCTGCCCCTTCGGATCGTAGAAGGCGTTCTTGCCGCCCTTCGACAGCGACATGTTGCAGTGCATTCCAGAACCGTTCTCGCCGAAGATTGGCTTCGGCATGAAGGTTGCGTGCATCCCGTTTTGTGCCGCGACGGTGCGCACGACATAACGGAACGTGGTCAGGTTGTCGGCGCACGTCAGGGCATCAGCGTGACGAAAGCCGATCTCGTGCTGGCCGATTGCGACCTCGTGGTGCGAGACCTCGATGTGGAAGCCCAACTGCACGAGCGTGTCCTCGATGGCGCGACGGACGTTCTCGCCCTTGTCCATCGGACCGACGTCGAAGTAGCCAGCCTTGTCGTGCGGATCCACGGTTGGTGTGCCATCGGCGTCACGATTAAAAATGAAGAACTCGGCTTCGGGGCCAACGTTCATCGTGAAGCCCATCTTCTTGGCCTCGGCGATCTGGCCCTTCAACGCACCGCGGGGGTCGCCAGCGAACGGCGAGCCGTCGGGCTCGAGCACGTCGCAGATGATGCGCGCCACGTTGCCCGTATCGCGACCGAGCCATGGCAGGATCGCGAACGTGCTGATGTCGGGGCGGAAGTACATGTCGGACTGCTCAATACGCTTGTACCCACGGATCGACGAGCCGTCGAACATCATCTCGTTGTCGAGTGCCTTGCTGAGTTCCTCAACAGGAATCGAGACGTTCTTTAGGTGCCCGTACAGCTCGGTGAACTGCAGCCGCACGAAGCGGACGTTGTGCGCCTTGCACTTGGCGAGTAGTTCTTTCTTCGTCATGTCTGTGTCCCTCCGGGTCTAGCGGCGTAGCCCCACCGGGCACGCCGCGACGGGGAACGCAGCGTCGCGTCGTGGTGGGCACCGTTGCCAACCACAGGCCCAAAGGTAGCAGGGGGTGCGGACATCCGCGCTATTCTCGTTGGCGTTCCCTGCCGGAGTGGCGGAATTGGTAGACGCACCGGATTCAAAATCCGGCGTTGGTAACAATGTGCGGGTTCAAGTCCCGCCTCCGGTACTAGTCGTCCAGAACGGTGAGGAGGAGTGCGATCCCGCTGGGGTCGCGCACCATCCAGCCGTCACCGTGGTCGACGGGAATGCCACCCGCGTCGCGCACGCGATCAACCACGGCAGCCCGGTCGCCCTCGGTCGGCAGCACAAGCGTGTAGAGCCGAAGGCCTGCCTCGTTGGAGCTCGGCCCTACTCCACCCTCGCTGCGCCACGTGTTGACGCCGATCTGGTGGTGATAACCACCGACGGCAAAGAAGGCGGCCTGTGGCCCATGCGTCGTGACGAGGTCGAAGCCGATCACATCGCGATAGAAGTCAATTGCGGCCGGGATCGCAGCGACGCGGAGGTGGACGTGTCCAATCGTCGTCCCTGCTGGCAGACCGAGATACGGCCCGGCGGACGCCGGTGGCGCCTCGGCAATGAGGCCGCCCACGTCCAGTGGATCGGTCGTCATCTCCTCGACCTTGCCCTCCCAATCGGATCGCGGACGATCCCAGTACATCTCGATGCCGTGCCCATCCGGGTCGGTCAGATAAACGGCCTCACTGACGAAATGGTCGGCACTGCCGTCGATCGAGACCCGTGCGCGCAGTGCGGTCTTAAGCCACGCGGCGAGGTCACTCCGCTGGGGAAGCAGGAGCGCGACGTGGAAGAGTCCCGTGCGATTTGGCGCGGGCTCAACCCCCGGCTCCACAACGAGGCTAATCAGGACGCGATCGTCAACACCAAGGTCAGCCCCGTTGGGACGCTCCGCGAGCACCTGGAGCCCGATCGCCGCTGTCCAGAAGTTGAGCGAACGCTCGAGGTAGGCAACCGCTAACTCCACCCTGCCAAGCGCGGTGCCTGTTGACAAGGCGCCAGGCAGAGTGGAGTCGGCCGCCATCGTGCTTACGCTGCCTTGACGAGCGAGAAGTCGAGCTCGATTGCGACCTTGTCGCTGACGAGTGCGTTGTCGGCGTCGAACGTCATGCCGAAGTCCTTGCGGCTGATGTGACCGCGCAGATCGACACCGACGCGCTCGTTGCCCCAGGGATCGACACCGGTGCCACCGTGAGCAGCCTCGAGCACGAGCGGCTTCGTAATGCCGTTGATCGTGATCTCACCGGTGACGTGGAACATGTCGCCGTGCGCCTCGACCGAGGTGATGGTGTACTCGATGGCAGTGTGCACGGCAGCATTGAAGAATTCCTCGCCATGAAGATGATGATCGCGACCTTCGTCACCGGTGCTGATACTTGCGACGGCAATCGAGCCGGCACCAGTGGTGGACGTGCCATCGGAGGTCAACGAGCCGGAGAACTCGCCGAACTTGCCACGCAATTTGGCGATGCCAAGGTGGCGGACGGAGAAGTTGACGCTGGAGTGGGACGCATCCGCATTCCAGGTACCAGCGGGGACGAGCGTGGTGCTGTCGGACATAATGAAATTGCTCCTGTTCGGGTTATCACGTACTATAAACGCGTTGCTTACGAAAAGTATTCCGTAGTGGATAACACCAATTGCCCCCCACCCGATCTCGCCCTCTGCCCTCGCATTGCCGAGGTCTTTGGTTTGATCGGTAAACGCTGGAACGGGCAGATCATCGCACTCCTCCTGCAACGCGAGGCGCGCTTCAGCGAATTGGCGCACACGATTGATGGCATCTCAGAGCGAATGCTGTCCGAACGACTTCGCGAACTTGAGGACGAAGGCATCGTTGGCCGCACCGTCGATCCAGGGCCACCCGTACGCGTGACCTATGCACTAACGACCTCCGGCCGGGCACTTGAACCGGCAATGAGCGCCCTGCGGGCGTGGGCCGAACAACAGTCTCACTCGTAGTACTGCCCTAGGCGCGGTCAGCGACGACGGGCGAGTGAGACCTGTCCCCTAGAGTCTCGGAGTGACGACAATCTTGACCACGATTCTCGCGATGGTGATCATCCTGATCGCCGCGAGCGTTCGGGGCTACAGCGGATTTGGGTTCGCCTTGATTGGCGTCGCCGGTCTCTCCATCATCAGTGCACCGAGCGTCGCGATCCCGACGGTACTTGTGTTGGAGATCATCGTAGGCCTACTCCTCCTGCCCCCCGTCTGGCGCGAAATCAGCTGGCGTCCCGTCCTGATACTCCTCGCCGGAGCGATCGTGCTCACACCCATTGGCGCGCTCTTCCTGATCCACGTGCCAACCGATCTCGCGCGGATTGGCATCGCTCTCGCAATCTCCGCGGCGGCGCTGGTTCTTCTGTTCGCAGCAAAACCCCGCTCCGAACCGAGCACGCCGACGACCGTCGCCACCGGAGCCGTTGCCGGTCTCCTTAATGGCGCGTTCGGAATCAGCGGACCCCCGATCGTGCTGTTTTTTATGAGCGGTGATCGCGCGGCTAGCGTCTCGCGCGCCTCGATGATGGCCTGCTTTCTCGTCCTCGACGCAATCGCAGTCGCGACCTTTGCGATCGGTGGTCTCGTCGACCGCCATGTGCTGATCACCGTACTGCTCTGTCTGCCCGTGCTTGCGGTTGGTTCTTGGCTCGGCCATCGCGCCTTCCACGGCTCGAATACCGATCGCTTTCGCACCCGCGTGCTCTGGCTCCTCATCGCACTCGCGTTCATTACTGGTATCCAAGGCCTGCTGCCGTTCGTCCGCTAGCGCGACCCGCGTTACGATCCACCCATGACCGCGATTCCTGACATCACCGAAGCAGCCCGCGCTGAGGCTGAGATTCATATCCAGGAGCACTCGCTCGGCGAGGCCGCCCGGATCGGAAAGTTGTCGCGAATTCGCGAAGTGGTCTTGGGCGCGCAGGACGGTTTGCTGGTGCCGCTCGGTGTTGTGACCGGCATGGCCGCCGCTCACCCCTCACAGTCGCTGATCGTCGTCGCCGGACTTGCCGAAGCCTTTGCGGGTGCTGTCGC
>CANKHS010000128.1 GCA_947481755.1 Actinomycetota bacterium
ATCCAGATTCCGCTCACCTCGCTCCACGATGCTTCACTCGATGCGCTCGACCCCACGCGCCGCACGGCTGTCATCTGCCAGTCGAGCCAGCGCGCCGGTATTGGTGCTGCAGTGCTCGCGCACCGAGGCTTTACTGACGTCCACCCCGTGCTTGGTGCCGGGATGGGATCGCCGCTGTTCGCCAGCGTTAGTTGAGCGACATGCGTTCGGCGGGGTAGCCGCTCGAACGGATCTTCTCAAGGACGTGCTCGCCGTGCGCGTGGTCTTTAGTCTCGACGGTGATATCAACCGCCGTGTCTTTGACGCCAAGGTCCGTGCCGTCGCGATGATGAAACATGTCGACGATGTTGACGCGTTCTGCCGTCAGGATGTCGAGAAACTCGCGTAGCGAACCAGGACGATCGGCCATCCGAGTCGTAAAGCGCATGTAGCGCCCAGCGGAAGTGAGCCCGTGGCGCATGATGCCCTGCAGCAGCAACAGGTCGATATTGCCGCCCGACAACACGATCACGATGCGCTTTCCTGCCACGTCGCCAAGCTGACCGCTCATCAAGGCGGCGACGCCGGCAGCGCCAGAACCCTCGACCACGAGCTTTTGGCGTTCGACGAGTAGCGTCATGGCTGCTGCAATCTGCTCGTCATCGACGGTCAGCATCTGCTCGACGTATTTCTGGACGAGCGGAAAGGTGATCTCGCCTGGGCGCTTGACGGCGATGCCGTCAGCGATCGTTCCCGCTGACGCAGCAGCCGTCACGGCACCTGCCGCAAGCGAGGTGACAAACGGCGCGCACCCCTCTGCCTGCACGCCAATGATGCGTGTGGCCGGACTCTGCTCGTTGATCGCGATTGCGGTCCCGGAAATTAATCCGCCACCACCACAGGGCACGATCACCAGATCCGGATCTGCCAGCTGCTCCAATACTTCAAGCCCCAGTGTCCCCTGCCCGGCGATCACGTCCTCGTCATCAAACGGCGAGATGAAGACCGACCCCTCGTCAGCGCAGATCTCGCGTGCGCGCGCCAGCGCCTCGTCAAAGGCAGCGCCACCGAGCTCGATCCGCGCGCCGTAGCCGCGGGTCGCCTCGACCTTGGTCAGTGACGCGTCGATTGGCATGCAGATCGTGCAGGGCACGCCAAGTGTCTGAGCGGCAAGGGCAACACCCTGTGCGTGGTTACCAGCACTCGCGGCAATCACACCACGGGCGCGCTCTTCGGCCGTCAACAGCTGGACGCGGTTGGCGGCGCCGCGCACCTTAAACGACCCGGTGCGCTGGAGGTTCTCGGCCTTCAGCCACACGTCGGCACCCGTCACGTCGGACAGAAACCGCGAGTGTAAGAGTGGCGTCACAAGCGCGACGTCCTGAATGCGCGTTGCGGCTTGGCGGATGCGGTCGAGATCGATCATGCGTCGCCCCCAGTATGCCGCTCAAGGAGTTGCGCGAGAGCCAACGGATCGAGTGTGCCCGCGTGAAGTTGAGCCAGCGCTGCCTGGATCGCAGGATCCCGATCGATTGCCTGCTGCGCCCGAGCACCCGCACGTGTCGCGGCAGCGGCGACTGCTTCGCGCTCGAGCCCGCCCTGACGACGCGCCTCGATGGCTGCGTCGCCGAGTTCCTCGCGACACGAAACCACAGCAGCCCACAACTCGTCGATCCCGGTCTGATTCGGGGCAGAGACCTCGACCAATCGCGGCGCTTTGTCCGGATCGATGCTCAAGGCAAGCCGTAGCTCGCTCCGAAACATGTCGACGCCCGGAAGGTCAATTTTCGTCAGTGCGACGATGTCGGGAATCTCCATCACGCCCGCCTTGATGGCCTGGACGCTATCGCCACTGCCAGGCTGGAGTGCGAGCACGACGATGTCCGCCATATCCGCGATCCGAATGTCGGATTGGCCCGCACCGACCGTCTCGATCAACACGACATCGAAGCGGGCCGCGCGCAGCACTGCACTTGCGAGCGCCGTCGCCTCTGCCACCCCACCGAGCCGGCCACGGCTACCCATCGAACGAAAGAAGACACCGTCATCCGTGTCGTGCTCGACGAGCCGCACTCGATCACCAAGCACCGCACCTTGCGTAAAGGGACTCGACGGGTCGACAGCGACAACACCGACCGTCTGCCCCGCATTGCGAACCTCGCGCACCAAGGCACCAACCAGCGTGGACTTGCCAACACCAGGAGGACCAGTGATGCCCACGACCAGTGCACCGTCCGTCTTTGGCCACAGCGCGGCGACGAGTTCGCCCGCCGAGGAATGCTCGTCCTCGATCCACGAAATCGCACGTGCAATCGCCCGGCGATCGCCAGCACACACGAGTTCGGCGAGGGCCGCGGGGTCCGAGGGCAGAGGAGCCATACGGCGTACGGTAGCGATGCGCCCCGCAGCGGCGCGCGGCTGACGCGGTCTACTCTTCGAAGAGATGAGTATGGAACTCCCGATTTTTTCGCTCGAACTCGTGCTCGTGCCCGGCGAACCTCTGCCCCTGCACATCTTCGAGCAGCGCTACCAAGACATGGTCGCGTGGTGTGAGGAGCACGACGAACCGTTCGTTCTCGTCTACTCAGACGACGATGGCATGCGCGACATCGGTTGTACGGCGGAGATCACCGAGGTCCTCGAACAATTCCCCGATGGTCGCTCGAACATCGTCACCCTCGGTGGCGTCGTGGTGCGTATCGATCGCGTTCACGACGAGCACTCCTACCGCTCGGCAATCGTCGATCCAGTCGTCGACGCCCCGGCGGATGCCCCGCTGGAAGAACAAGAGGCCGCGATCGCGATCTATACCCGCCTCGCAAACGAGCTCGACGGCCCCGCGCCCGAGGCACCAGAACCCGGGCCCGGACTGTCCTACGCCCTCCTCGCCCGCGTCGACATCGGCCACGACGTCAAGCAATCACTGCTTGAGGATCGCGACGAGGTGCATCGGCTTGAGGTCGTTACCGGCCTTCTGACCGAGATCCACCGCGGACTCGTACTGACGCGCGAGACCCAAGAGCGGGCGCGTCGCAATGGGCGCGTGCGTACGCCAGAAGAACTCGCGCACGAACTCGGCCTCGACGACTAGTTACTTCAGGAAGTCGGGAACGTCGATCGCGTCGGCGTCACCAGCCGTCGCGGGCACGTTGAACTCGGGGATCATCGCTGCGCCACCCGTCATCGATGCCTCCATGGGGCGGGAGCCCGCAGGACGATCGAAGCCAGTTGCAATGACAGTCACCCAGACCTGGTCGCCCAGGCTCTCGTCAACCGTTGCACCGAAGATCACGTTGCACGACTCGTCGGCAGCCTCGCGCACGATCTCGGCGATCTCCATCGCATCGTGCAGCGACAGGTCGGGACCGCCGGAGACGCTCAAGAGAATGCCTGTCGCGCCGCGAATCTGATGACCCACCAGCGGCGACTCAACTGCGCGGGTAGCCGCCTCGCGGGCGCGATTCGAGCCACTCGCCATACCGATACCCATCAACGCAGTACCGGCATCGCGCATCACTGTACGCACGTCAGCAAAGTCGAGGTTGATCAGGCCAGGCGTCGTGATTAGGTCGCAGACGCCCTGCACACCCTGACGCAGCACGTCGTCGGCGACCTGGAACGCATCGACCATGGTGACGCTGCGATCGAGCACCTGGAGCAGGCGGTCGTTCGGGATCGCGATCAACGTGTCGACGTTGGCCTGCAGCATGTCGATACCTGCATCGGCCTGGGCGCGACGCTGCGCACCCTCAAAGCGGAATGGCGTCGTCACGATGCCAATCGTCAGGGCACCCATCTCGCGAGCGATACGGGCCACGACCGGGGCTGCTCCTGTACCGGTGCCGCCACCCTCGCCAGCGGCGATAAAGACCAGGTCGGAACCCTGCAACGCCTTACGGATTTCCTCTTCGGACTCCTCGGCCGCTTCGCGACCAATTTCGGGTCGCGCACCAGAGCCGAGGCCCTTGGTCAGGTCTTCGCCAATATGAATACGGGTCGGGGCCTCAGACGAACTCAG
>CANKHS010000129.1 GCA_947481755.1 Actinomycetota bacterium
AGCCACCACACCGCAGCATGCGTGTCGAGCAGGAGCGCCACGCAGCGTCAGCTGGCCTCTGTCGCATCACCGGGCGACTCGTCGGGGAAGATCGATGAGCCAAACATGTCTTCTAGCTCTGCCTCGCTCCACTCAAACGCGTCGTCGGGGATGTCGTACTTGCCCTTCCACGCTCCTGGTCCCGCCCATTCGCGCTTGATCGGGATCGGCACGATCTTCGCGATCGGCGTGCCACCACGAGCGAGGATGATCTCTTCGCCCGCCTCGACGCGTGCCAACAACTTCGAAAGATGCGTCTTGGCTTCATGCACATTCACGATGTCAGTCACGATAGCCCGTATCTTAGTCCACTTAGTCAACAAAGGCGAGCGGGTCGTCGCGGCAGGTGCGCAGGCCGCATGCACGCCGCCGCTAGACTCGCGGAATGGCCATCACCCGCGTCCGACTGCACCGGCAGCTCCATCCGTTCCGCCGCGGCGGCTACGCCATGCACTACGGCTCGGTGGCCGGCGAGGAGTCGTTCGTCGTCGCGCTCGAGGACGACAGCGGCATCACGGGGTACGGCGAGGTCGCGATGCTCGACGGCCGCTACTCGGAGGCGTTCCCGGCGGGCGTGCCCGCGGGCGTCGGCTTCCTCGCCCCCACACTGCTCGGCCTCGACGCGACGGACCCAGCCGCGGTCGCCGGCGCGATGGACCACGAGCTGCTCGGCCAGGCGTACATCAAGACCGCGGTGGACATCGCGGCGTGGGATGCCGCCGGCAAGGCGCGGAACGTCCCGCTTTGCGCGCTCACCGGTGGCACGCCCGGCGAAGCGGTGGCGCTCTACGACGTGGTCACCGCCGGCGGCAGCGACGACGAGGCCGTGGCGCTCGCGCTCGACCTGCTCGCCCGCGGCTTCCGTCGCCTGCAGGTGAAGGTCGGCGGCGACCCCGCCGCGGATGCCGCGCGCCTGCGCCGCGTGCGCTCGGCGGTGCCCGGCGACGTCGTCCTCTTCGCCGATGCCAACACCGGCTTCGGACTCGACGATGCGCGCGCCTTCCTCGCGGCGACCGCCGATCTCGACTTCACGTTCGAGCAGCCGTGCGCCACGATCGACGAATGCGCCGCGCTGCGCGACGCCTGCCCGCACCCGCTCGTCCTCGACGAGTCGATCACGACGCTCGAGGACCTCCGCCGCGCCCATCGCGATGCCGGCGCCGACGGCGTCACGATCAAGCTCGGCCGCGTCGGTGGCATCACGCCCGCCGTCGCCATCCGCGACGAGGCCGTCGCGCTCGGCATGACCGTCACCGTCGAGGCGATCGGCGGCGCGTCGATCGGCACTGCGGCCTTCACCCACCTCGCCGTCGGCGTACCTGCCCCGCTCCGCTGCCACACCGTCGACTTCCACCGCTGGTGGACCGCCGACAACGGCACCGGCATGCCCGCCGCTGTCGACGGCGCCCAGTCGCCGCCCACCGGTCCCGGTCTCGGCATCGCCGTCGACGAGGCCGCGCTGGGCGCGCCCATCCTCGACGTCGTCGCATGACGCCCGAGGAGCTCGCCGAGCGCGCCCTCGCGTGGTATGCCGTCCACGGGCGCGACCTGCCGTGGCGGCGCACGCGCGACCCGTACGCGATCCTCGTCAGCGAGATCATGCTCCAGCAGACCCAGGTCGACCGGGTGATCGAACGCTGGACCGCGTGGCTCGAACGGTGGCCAACCGCCGGCGACCTCGCGGCGGCTCCGCGCGCAGACGTCATTAGTGCCTGGCAGGGACTCGGCTACAACCGTCGCGCGGTCTCGCTCCACGAGGCAGCCCGCCAACTCGCCGAGCACGGCATCCCCCAGGATCAGGCTGGCTGGCGCGCCTTGCCCGGCGTCGGGCCCTACACGGCGGCTGCCGTCTGTGCTCTCGCCCTCGACCACGACGTGATTCCCCTCGACGTCAACGTCTTGCGCATCCTCGAACGATCACTCGGTGTCGCTGAGCTCGAACCACCAGCTGGCCGTGCGCACGATCTGACCCAAGGCCTCTTCGACCTCGGCGCAACCATTTGCCTGGCGCGGATCCCCCGCTGCGACGTCTGCCCTCTTGGTGACCTCTGCCCCAGTCGCGGCCAGCGCTACGAACCGCTCCGTAAGCAGAGCCGCTTCGAGGGTTCACGCCGGCAGGCCCGCAGCCGCCTGCTCGACCAGTTACGCGAGGCGCCACTCGCAACGGGCGCCTTCGACCCAGCGCTCGCCGCGCTCCTGATCAAGGATGGCTTGGCAGAGCAGATCGACGGGCAACTCCGTCTTCCCCGCTGACGCCCAACAACCCGCTCCCCCGCCGCTACCATGAGGCCAAGCGCAGACCACTGCGCACCATCACCACCATCCGACTCGATAAGGGCACTCTGACCCAATGAACATCCTGCTGATTCTGATCGCCGTGATTGTCGTCGTGATCCTGCTCTGGCTTGTGATCGCCTACAACGGACTCGTACGGCTCCGCAACGAGGCGTCCCAGGGCGAATCCTCGATCGATATTCAACTCAAGCGACGCGCCGACCTGATCCCCAACCTCGTCGAAGCCGTCAAGGGCTATGCCACGCACGAGAGTGCTGCCTTCGAGAACGTCAGCAACGCCCGCGCCCAGGCACTCGGCGCCAAGTCGTTGTCCGAAAAGGCGGCTGCAGACGGCGCCATGCAGGCCTCGGTCGGCAAGTTGTTTGCGATCGCAGAGGCCTATCCCGAACTGCGTGCCGTCGAGTCCTTTAAGCAGCTGCAGACAGAGCTGAGCGACACGGAAGACAAGGTTGCCGCCTCGCGCCGCTATTACAACTCGGTCGTGCAGCAGTTCAACACCAAGCAGCAGACCGTGCCGACGTCGTTTATCGCTGGCGCGTTCGGCTTCTCGCCCCGCGAGTTCTATCGCCTCGAAGACGACTCCGAGCGTCAGCCCGTCAAGGTTGACCTCAGCTAATGACGCTGCAACAACAGATTCGGTCCGCGCGGATGCGGACGCTGCTGGTGATCTTCCTATTCATCGTGTTGATGGCCGTGATCGTGGCGGCAATCAATGTTGCCTTCGGGTCGGGCTACGGCCTGATCATGGCGATGGTCGCAGTCGGCTACGGCATCTTCGGCTACATCGCCGCCGGCTCGATCGTGGCGTCGGCAAGCGGCGCCCACAAGATCGCGAAGGAAGATGCCCCAGAGCTATTTCGCACCGTCGAAAACGCGGCGATCGCCGCCGGGCTAACGAAGACGCCCGATATCTACATCATTGACGACCCCGCACCGAACGCCTTTGCGGCCGGCCGTACTCCCGACAAGGCGTACGTCGCCGCCACCACGGGCATTCTGCAACTGCTCGATAAGCGCGAGTTAGAAGGCGTGATGGCGCACGAGATGGCGCATATCCGTAATCGAGACGTTCGACTGATGACGCTCGCCGCTGTGATGGTGGGCGTGATCTCGATGATCGCCGACATGCTGCTCTGGTCGATGGTGTTCAGCGGCAACCGCAACAGCAACGACAACAATCCGCTCGGCGCAATCCTCGCGATCGTCGCCATCATCCTCGCCCCGATCGGAGCCGCTCTTCTGCAAATGACGCTTTCCCGACGTCGCGAGTATCTCGCCGACGCCACGGCAGCCGAGCTGACAGGAGACCCGGAGGGCCTAGCCCGTGCGCTGTATAAGCTCGCCGCCGATCAGCGGCCACTCGCGAAGGTCAATCGCGCGACAGCCCACCTGTGGATCGAGTCGCCACTGCGCGACAACAAGGGCATGCGTTCGTCCCTGGCGGGTCTGTTCGACACGCACCCGCCCCTGCAAGAGCGCATCGATCGCCTCCAGGAGATGGGTGGCTTTACGTTGCCGCCAATCCCGAAGGGCGCAGCGGACGCCTGATCCCACGCGCCTTAGCGCTCGACGAGCACGACGGCCTG
>CANKHS010000130.1 GCA_947481755.1 Actinomycetota bacterium
CACCAGCGGGTAGCGCGACGAGCTCGGGACCGGCACCGCTTTCAAGCGCGGCCAGCGCGAGGGCAAACGCCACGTAATAGGCGGCGCCATTGCCCGTCGCAATCACCCGTCGCACCGAGGGATCACGCAGGATGGCTGCGGCCTCATCAACGCCGGAGGCCGCATCAATCGTGCGACTCAGCGCTTCTGGCATCTCCAAGACATCAAGCCACAGTCCGGTGTTTTGCATTGGAGGGAGGCTACCAGAGCGTTCGAGCATCGTTCGAATGCAGTGCGGCTGTGCAGGTGTCGCCGTGAGCCCTATACTGGCGCGACCTACGAGTCTTCACCATGGAGGAGAGACGAATGAGGAAACTAGTACTCGCGCTGATCGTGGCAATGCTTGCCGCCTTCATCGCAGCGTGCGGTGGTACGCCAGGCAACGACACGAATGCGGCTCCCGTTGAGTCCGCTGCCACTGTCGAAACCAGTGCCGCTGACGCAGACAATCCTTTCGCCAAGTACGGCGATATCACCCTCAAGGTGGCATCGGCAGACAACCAGGATCCCGGCCCGATGCCGGTCATCAAGGAACTCGCCGCACAGTTTGAGGCCAAGTATCCGAACGTCAAGGTCGAGATCGACTTCAAGGGCTTCTCGGACTACATCAAGGTGATTCCGTTGCAGATGGCCAGCAACGACGCACCAGACGTGGCTGAGGGCAACCAGGGTTGGCAGATTGACGGCGCGCTCGTCAAGTCGCAGCTGATCTTGCCGTTGACCGATCAGCTCGAGACGATGGGCTGGAAGGACTGGTACACACCGGATACGTTCCAGCAGTTCGAATGGGCCGACGATGGCTCCAAGTTTGGTGAGGGCACCGTGTACGGCGTTGGCCAGTTCGGCCAGTCGACCGGCGTGTTCTACAACAAGGCCAAGCTTGCCGAGGCTGGTATCGATCCCGCTTCGTTGACGACATGGGACGCGTTCCAGACGGCCGTGTTGAAGCTTCGTGACACGCTGCCTGCCGACGAGCCGGTTGTCGCAATGGGCAACCTCGACGGCTATGCGATCGTGCATGCCTGGGGCATGTTCCAGGGTGCCAGCTCGACCGATGCGCAGTCGATTCGTGACTGGGTCTTCCAGAAGGATGGCGCTACGTTCGACAATGCCGAGAACATCGCGGCTTTGAAGCAGCTGCAGGATTGGGTCAATGCCGGTGTCTTCGGTAAGGACTACAACGCTGTGGGCGAGAACGATGCTGCTGCAGCATTCGCCAAGGGTCAGGGTGCCTTCATGATGGCTGGCAACTGGCAGGCAGGTGTTGTCAAGGAGGGTCTTGGTGACGATGCAGGCTTTATGGACGGTCCGCCTGGCGCCAGTGGCAAGCACATTGCGATTGGCTCCTCGTCGTTGCCGTGGCACATCTCGTCCAAGTCGAAGTACCCGGACGTGGCTGCGGCCTTCATCAACCACCTGATCAACGGCGAGGGCTCTGCCCAGCTGATGTACGACCAGGTGCAGATCCCAGCCGTGCAGTCGGCTCCGCAGCCTGAGGGCGATGAGTACCTCAGCCAGGTTGCAACTGGTTGGCAGACGCTGGTCAAGGATGGCGGACTCACGCTGTTCCTCGACTGGTCGACCCCGAGCATGTACGACACCATGGGTGCCGAGTTCCAGAAGCTCGCTGCCGGTAAGGTCACTCCCGAGGACGTCGCTAAGACGATCCAAGCGGATTGGCAGAAGTTCCACGACACGCTCAAGTAGGTCGTGAGTTCTAACGCCACCAGCGATGGTCGGCGCCGCCCCGGGCTTCTTGCCCGGGGCGGTCGCCGCCGTCGCGGCCGCGCACCGGGCGAGCCGCGCTACGTGGCGTTTCTGTTTCTACTGCCCGCCCTGTTGTTCTATCTCGTCTTTACGTTTCTGCCGCTCGTCCACACGGTTTGGCTGTCGTTCTACGAGTGGGACGGCATCACGATCGGTCACTGGATCGGTCTCGCGAACTACCGCGAACTGTTGGTGGACGAGGAGATTCGCGGCTCGTTTGTACACTCGATCAAGCTGATTATCTACTACTCGGGTGTGGCGGTAGCGATCGCGCTGCTGCTGATTCTCGTCTTGCAGCGCGCCAAGCCGCGCGGTCTGACGGTGTTTCGGACGCTGATCTTTCTCCCGCAGACCGTTGCGGTGGTCGTGGTCGCGCAGGCCTTCGTCTGGATCTATGCGCCAGATGGGCCGCTCAACCAGGTGCTGGAGCCGTTTGGTTTGGATCGGCAGTGGCTCGGCGATTTCGGCACGGCCTTGCCGGCGCTCGGCTTCGTTGGCTCGTGGATCACCTTCGGCCTCGCTTTCGTCTTGTTCTTGGCTGGCATGCAGCGGATTCCACAATCGCTGTACGACGCGGCCCGCGTTGATGGTGCGAGCATCTGGCAGGAGATGCGTGTCGTCACGCTGCCCCAATTGCGCAACGAGCTCGCTGTCGTGTTGACGTTGACGACGATCACCGCGTTGCGCTCGTTCGACCTGATCTACAACACCACTAAGGGTGGTCCTGGGGGTGAGACGCGCGTGCCGAGCGTGTTGGTTGTCCTCAACGCCTTCTCGTATGGGCGTGTAGGAATGGCCTGTGCAATTGCCGTGGTCTTGACGCTGATCATCTTTGCCGTGGCGCTCCTGATTACGCGCATTGGTGATCGTGGGGAGCACGCATGACCACGCGTCGCGACCAGTGGACCGCGTACGTCGTACTCGGGTTGTTTTCGATCCTTGCGCTGTATCCGGTGCTGGGCATTCTCGGTCTCGCGATGCACTCGAAGGACGATCAGATCACAGGCTTTGCACTGCCGACGACGTTCTCGCTCGACACGTTTGCGAAGGCGTGGACGGATGGCAACTTCGCGTCGGGCCTCTGGTCGAGTTTCGTGGTTGCCGTTGCAGTTACGACGATCTCGGTGGTGCTTTCGATCGGGACGGGCTACGCCTTCGGCACGATGCGATTTCCGGGCGACTCACTCATTTTCGGGTTGATCCTGTTGGGTCTGATCTTTCCGTACGAGGCGACGGTGATCCCGCTCTACTACGACCTGCAGTCGTTTGGTTTGACGAATACATACTGGGCGCTGATCTTGCCGCAGATTGGGCTGTCCGTGCCGTTTGGGACCTTCTGGATGCGGGCGTTCTTCCGGTCGACGCCGCGGAGCCTGATTGAGGCGGCTCGGGTCGATGGCGCCAGCACGTTCACGATTCTGATTCGCGTTTTGTTGCCGCAGGCCAAGCCAGCGCTGCTGACGTTGAGTGCCCTGATCTTTATGTACACGTGGAACGAGTTCTTGCTGGCGCTGGTGATGATCCAAGATCCCGACAAGCAGACGGCGCCGCTGGGGCTGAGCTTCTTTGCGACGGCGACACGTGCGGGCGATCCGACGGCGGTCGCCGCCGCGGCCGTTATCGTGGCTATGCCGGTGATCGTCGTCTATGTGATTCTGCAACGGCACTTCATTCGTGGCATCACTGCTGGCGCAGTTAAGGAGTAAGTCGATGGCTGCAATTCGCATGGCATATCTCGGTGGAGGCTCGACGCGTGCTGTTGGCACGGTCGCCTCGTTTATCCATCAGGGCGACGATTTTGCTGGTTCGGAGATCGTGCTGATCGACCTGCCGGGCTCGCGTCTCGACCTCGTCAAGACGCTGGCCGAGAAGATGGCGAAGGCACGCGGTCTAGACATGACGTTTACGACGACGACGGATCGTCGCGCGGGGCTTGCAGGCGTCGATGCGGTGCTTTCGAGCTTCCGCCCAGGTGGTTTTGAGGCGCGCGTCCTTGACGAGCAGATTCCGCTCAAGCACGGCGTGATCGGCCAGGAGACGCAGGGGCCGGGCGGGTTCTTTATGGCG
>CANKHS010000131.1 GCA_947481755.1 Actinomycetota bacterium
CCGCAAGCTTGGCCATGTCAACGTGCTCGCCCCGAACATGGCGGAGATGACGGCGTTCTACGTCGACGTCCTCGGCATGAACATCTCGGATTTTCTTGGCGAGGCTGGGGTCTGGTTTCATCTCCACGCTGAGCATCACCAGATGGCGATCGTCGGCATGGGGCCGACGCATTTCCACCACATCGCCTTCGACATCGTCGATTGGGGCCAGCTCCGCACCTTCCTTGACCACCTTGGTCGCCACGGCCGCTGGCTTGGTTGGGGGCCGGTGCGCCACGGCCTCGCGCAGAACCTCTGCGCCTACGTGCGGATTCCGGAGGAGAACCTCTTCGTCGAGCTGTACTGCGACATGGAGATCCTGCGTCTTCCCCACACTCCCCGCGAGTGGTCGGACGATCCGTTCGGCTCCAACACCTGGGGCATCCTGCCGCCCCGCTCGTACTTCCGCTTCGACGACGTCGCGGTCGACTCAGAGCGCCACCAGCGCGAAGCGCAGGGCATCCCCCTTCCCCCGGCCGAGCCATCGTGAGCTCGCCTACCCCGATCGGAGCTAGCAATGAGTGACGGCTACAGCCTCCCCCTCTCTCCAGAGGGCCGCGCGAATCTCGTCCCGCCTCCTCCCTGGCACTACGTCGGCGACTTCATCGTTGTCGACTATTGGGCCGACCCGGCCGCCGTCGCCGCTGTGCTCCCGCCCGGTGTTGAGCCACTGACCGAGGATGCTGGACGCGCCGCGGTGATCTTCGCCGACTGGCAGTCCTGCACGACCGATCAGAACGAGTTGGTCGACCCGGCCCGCAGCCAGTACAAAGAGGCCTTCATCGTCGTCAATGGCACCCTCGATGGTGAGGCTGTCACGACGTGTCCGTACATCTGGGTGGATCGCGACTTCGCCTTGATGCGAGGCTGGATCCAAGGTTTTCCGAAGAAGCTCGGTTCGGTCTGGATGACCAGAGCCTTTGGTTTGGGCACCTTGGCCGACCCTGCGATTGCCCCGGGTTCGACGTTTGGCGGCACCATGGCTGCGAACGATCGTCGTCTGATCGAAGCGACCGTCAAGCTGACGGGCGAGAGTGCCGGCGGGCCGTTTCATAACGCGCCACCGCTCGTCAATCGTCGTCACTTTCCACGCCTCGCAGCCGGACACCATCAGGACCCCGCCGTCCACGAGTTGGTACGCGCCATCAGCCGCGACCGCTCGATCTCGGCAATCTGGGAGGGCGACGCGACGCTCACCTTTGGCGCCGCGCCGAACGAGGAACACACCTCGCTCGCACCCGTCAAGGTCGGCAAGGGGTATCGCTTTACCTTCGCCTATACCGTCGATGACCTCGAGACGATCAGGGATCTGCGGGACGGCGAGTGAGCACTCGCGTCGAGATCCACGGGCACACCGTCTCGCCCGAGCACTACATCGATGGCGCCCGCGTCGGCAGCCCATCCACCTTCGAGGATCGCTCGCCGATCGACGGCTCGCTGCTCGCGAACGTCTGCCGCGGCGACGCCACCACCGCGGACGCTGCGATCAGCGCTGCTGTTCGCGCGTTTCCGGCCTGGTCTGCGCTTGGTCCTGAGGGACGCGCGCCGTATCTGCATCGACTCGCCGAGCTGATCGACGCCCACGTCGACCACATCGCCGAGGTTGAGTGCTGGGACATGGCAATGCTCGAACGTTCGCTGAAGGCCCGTGTCATCGGCCGCGGCGCCCGCAATTTCCGCGCCTACGCCGACCTTTCGTGCGAGTACGAAGAGCGACTCTGGCAGTCCAATGGAACGACGAACCGCGTCGTGCGCAACCCAAGCGGACCGGCTGTCGTCATCACCCCGTGGAATGCACCCTTCATGCTCTCGACCTGGAAGACCGCGCCCGCCCTAGCGGCAGGCTGCACGGTGGTGCTCAAGCCCGCCGAGTGGTCTCCTCTCTCATGCTCGATGCTGTTCGACCTCGTCGACAAGGCGGGTTTCCCGCCCGGCGTCTTCAATCTCGTACAGGGCATCGGCGAAGAGGTCGGCGCTGCGCTTGTCTCCGACACTCGCGTCCGGCGCCTGAGCTTTACCGGCTCGCCCGAGACCGCTCGCCACATTGGCCACGCGGGCGCCGAGAACATCGTGCCGTTTACGGCCGAGCTGGGTGGCAAGAACCCCTTCCTGGTCTTCGCTGACGCCGACCTCGACGCCGCAGCCGCGAAGGCTGCGCTGCAGTACGACGATGCGGGTCAGGTCTGCCTTTCCGGCACTCGCCTCTTGGTCGAGGAGTCGGTCGCTGACGACTTTCTTGCTCGCTTCCACGCTCAGGTCGATCGCCACGTGCTCGGCGATCCGCACGACGAGGCAACGACGATCAGTCCTCTCATCCACCCCGACCATCTCGCGCGCGTAGCGGGCTTCGTGGAGCGCGCCCGCAGCGCCGGCGACGAGATCGTCCGCGGCGGTCAGCAGCCCGACATTGGCGGTCTCTGGTACGAGCCGACGCTGATCCGCCCGCAGTCGAACGACAGCGAGGTCGTGCAACACGAGGTGTTTGGTCCGGTCCTGACGATTCAGACGTTCCGTACCGAAGACGAGGCGATCGAGCTTGCCAATTCCACCGCCTACGGCCTCTCAGGGATCCTCTTTACCGGGAGTGCCGAACGCGCCGATCGCGTCGGCCGTGCTGTCCGTGCTGGCACGTTCTGGGTCAACTGCTTCTTGGTGCGCGACCTGACCGCCCCCTTCGGTGGCGCGGGCATCAGTGGAATCGGACGCGAAGGCGGCGACTACGCGCTCGACTTCTACTCCGACCTCAAGACGCTCCAGATCCTCGACGACACCGTCGACTAGGGAACGGGCGAGGCGAGGATATGTTCTCGCGTCAACCGTTCGGCGAGCTCGCCATCACCCTGCTCGATAGCGGCGAGAATCGCAGCATGCTGATTCGCGTAGGCCGCAACCACCGTGGCATCCGACGATTGCGCCGCATAGATCGTCTGTCCGACGGCACGAACCCACAACGTCTCGGCAAAGCGGTTGAGGTGAGAGTTGCCAGCCGCCGCGACCAGCGCCAAGTGGAACGCGCGGTTGGCCGCGAAGCCCTGGTCGTCACTCCCCACCGCCCGCTGCTCCGTGATGGCCGCGCGCATTGCTTCGAGGCCGCTGGGCGACGGACGCTCCGCCGCGAGGCGCGCGGCGGCTGGCTCGAGAGCCAGACGCGCCTCCCAAAATGCGACCTGGTCATCGTGTCGCAGAGCAGTCACGATGGCGCCACGGTTTGGCTCGAGCTCGACCAGCCCGTCCGCCGCCAGCAGACGCATCGCCTCGCGCAATGGGGTTCGCGAAATACCTAGCTCCTCGGCCAACACCTCCTGCCGTAGACGCGTACCCGGAGGAATCTCGCCCGTGCGAATCCGTTCGCGCAGGATGTCGCATGTCTGCTCGACCATGCTGGATGCGACGACGCGACTATTCGGCATGACTCAAGGCTACCCGGTCACGCTACGGCTGTAGGCGCGTCCGCGACCAGTGTCGCCCGTCACGCGTGTACGCAAGGCGATCGTGCATGCGTCCCATTCGGCCCTGCCAGAACTCGATCGCCGTCGGCTGCACGGAGTATCCACCCCACCAGGGTGGCACCGGCACATCCTCGCCAGGATGCGCTGCGTCGGCCTCGGCAAACTTTTTCTCGAGGTCCACACGGCTCGCGATCGACTCACTCTGGTTCGAGGCCCACGCACCGATGCGGCTCTCTCGTGGTCGCGCCGCAAAATAGGTGGCCGTATCTTCCGCACTCGTCTCGACGATCGTGCCCTCGACTCGGACCTGACGCTCGAGTGGTTCCCACCAGAACACGAGGGCCACGCGAGG
>CANKHS010000132.1 GCA_947481755.1 Actinomycetota bacterium
CGAAAACGCCGTAGCCGCAGCGAATTACCAAGCACGAACAGGCTCGATGACGCCATCGCAAGACCCGACAGCATGGGGTTGAGAAAGCCGAGGGCGGCGAGTGGAATCAGGACGACGTTGTACGCAAAGGCCCAGAAGAGGTTGCCGCGAATGGTGCGCATCGTCTGGCGCGCGAGCCGGACGGCATCGGCTGCAGCGATCAGGTCGGGGCGAACGAGCGTGATGTCGGCGGCGGCGATTGCCACGTCGGCGCCTGTGCCCATGGCGATGCCGAGGTCGGCCAGTGCCAGAGCGGGTGCGTCGTTGATGCCATCACCAACGACAGCAACGGCACGCCCATTGGCCTGCAGACGACGTACCTCATCGACTTTTCCCTCGGGCAACACGTTGGCGATGACGCCGCGAATGCCCACGGCTGCGGCAACGGATTTGGCGGCAGCGGAGGTATCGCCGGTCACGAGAACCGGCTCGAGGCCGAGCTTGCGCATGCTCGCGATCGCGGCCTGGCTCGACGGTCGAATCTGGTCGTTGGTGGCGATGATGCCGCGGATGATGCCGCCCCACGAGACGGCCGCAAGCGAATGGCCGAGCTCGCTCTCGGCCTTGCAGACGTCCTTGAGGGGATAGGAGAGCAGGTCGCCTTCGGCCTCGAGGCGCGTGGGGTGGCCGACGGTGACGAGTTCGCCGTCGACGCGTGCCTCGGCACCGATGCCTGGGCGGGCCCTAAATTCCGTTGCGGGTAGAGGTGCGTCGACGAGCGCGGCGATGACCCGTGCGATGGGGTGCTCCGATCCTGTCTCGACGGCGGCGGCGAGCGCGATCACGCGGGTCGGGTCCTCGTCCTCACGAAAGTGAGACCCCGCAAACGCCATCCGGCCTTCGGTAACGGTGCCCGTCTTGTCGAGCAGAATCGTCGAGATCTTCTCGGCCCGTTCGAGAGCGGGTGCGCCGCGCAGCAGGATGCCGAGTTGGGCTCCCCGGCCGGTCGCGACGAGCAGTGCGGCTGGGACAGCGAGACCGAGCGCGCACGGGCAGGCCACGACGAGCACGGCGACGGCCGGGGCGAGCGCCTCTGCGAGCGAGGCGCCGGTTAGGAGCCAGCCGACAAACGCGAGTACTGCGATCAGAAGTGCGGCTGGTACGAACCAGCTGGCGATCTTGTCGGCGAGGCGTTGGACGCTTGCCTTCTCGGTCTGTGCCTGTTCGACGAGTCGAGCGATGCGGGCTGCCGCCGAGTCGGCACCAACACGATCGGTGCGGATGGTCAGCACGCCGTCGGTATTGATCGAGCCACCCGCAACCTCATCGCCAGGGTCGACATCGACCGGCACGCTCTCGCCGGTCAGGAGTGAGCGGTCGAGCGAGGCACTGCCGTCGATGATCGTGCCATCGATCGGAATGCGCTCGCCCGGACGAACGAGGACGAGGTCGCCGACACGCAGCGTGGCGGCGGGGACGACGAGCTCTTTCTCGTCCTGCACGATCGTGGCGTTCGGTGCGCTCAGGTCGGAGAGTGCTCGGACGGCGTCGCCTGCTCGACGACGCGCTCGCAGTTCGAGCACGCGGCCAGCGAGGAGTACCGCCGTCACCACAGCTGCTACCTCAAACGTCAGCGCACCCGTTGAGCCACGGGCAGTCAGCGAGAGATGCATCGACATCGAGGCGGCGTCGGTCAAGAAGAGTGCGGCGACCGAGGACACGTAGGCGACGAGGACGCCCAGCGAAATCAGGGTGTCCATCGAGGTTGTGCGGTGCTTGAGTGCGAGCCACGCCGAGTGGTGAAAGGGCCAGGCGGCCCAGAGCGCGACCGGTGTGGCGAGCGCTCCCGCCAGCCAACCCCAGCCGTGGAACTGCAGGGCCGGGATCATCGAGAGCGCGAGTGTGGGGATGGCGAGAACGATGGCGACGACCATCCGCGTCTGCAACGGATCGCGTCCGTAGGCCGCCTGCTTTGCCGTCGGGTCGGTGATCGGCGTGGCGGTGTAGCCAAGCTCGGCGACGGCCCGGACAAACTCGGGGATCGACGTCTGTGTGGGGTCGAAGTCCACCGACGCGCGCTCAGTGGCGAGATTGACCGTGGCGCGGTCAACCCCCGCAAGAGCCGTCAAGGCGTTCTCGGTGCGCAGCACACAGGCGGCACAGTGCAGCCCCCCGAGCGTGAGATCGATCTGCTCGGTCGTGGGCGTGGTGGAGGACATGCTGAACTCAGTATACATACCCCCGGGGGGTACTGTACGATGTGCTGCATGGAACACGGAGATGCCACAGGCGGCTATGCCGCGACCAAGGACGAGTTGCTCAAGCGACTATCGCGCGCAGAAGGCCAGGTCCGCGGCGTCGCGCGGATGATCGAGGAGGATCGCTACTGCATGGATGTGCTGACTCAGATCTCTGCCGCGCGGGCTGCGCTGGATCGGGTGGCACTCGGTGTGCTGGACGAGCACGTGCGCCACTGCGTCGTGGGTGGGCATGGGCCTGGCTCGGAGGAGGAGCGCATCGACGAGTTGATGGCCGCAGTTGGTCGACTCGCTGGGCGTCGCGCGTGAGCGACGCGCCCATCAGGCGCACCGGCAGCGACTACATCGAGGTCGGCGCAACGTTGCTCGCGGCGGCAGCTGAGGGACAGGTCGCTCTCGCCGCAACGATCGTTTCGCCACCCGCGCTCGTACTCGGCTCGGCCCAGTCCGAAGCAGACGCCGCTACGGAGAGCGACGTGGTGAGGCGCGGGACGGGTGGGGGCGCAGTGTTCTGCGACCACGGCGTTCTCCTGATCGACCTCGCCGTGCCAGCGGGCCACGCGCTCGCACCAGAGGATGTGACGGAGGCCTACCGACCGCTCGGCGAGGCGGTACACCAGACACTCGCCGGGCTCGGCGTCGACTGTCGCACGGTCGGCGTGGACGAGGCGCGAGCGATGGACGATGCGCGCAAGGCTGCAGCCCGACGTGCCTGTTGGGCCGGTCTGTCGCCCTACGAGATCGTGCTCGGCGATGGGCGCAAGTTGGTCGGGCTCGCCCAGCGTCGCCGCCGGGGTGCGGTGCTCCACCAGGTTGCGATTCCGGTCTCAACCCCGCCGGCGGAGGTGCTCAACCACCTCGTCGACGGTGCTCTGCTCGAGCCGTGGCTCCGCGAGACCGCGATGGTGGCCAGCGCGGCTGGCTGTGGGTCGGCCACACCGGCCGGCGTCTGGGACGTCGTGCACGCGCCTCTGGCCGCGCTCCTTCACACCTAATCAACCAGGACGAATCCGGGTATTAGCTGAAGGTCTGCTTCGCCTCGGCGGCCTTTTGCCGCAAACGCGCACGGGCCGCCTCGGTCGCAGAATCTGGTCCAACAACGCCGTCGACGATCAAATCCGCTTCGACGGGAGTGGCAACAGGCGCCTCGGCTGCGGTCTCAAGATCACTGATCTTCGTGCGCAATTCGTCGCGTAGCGCCGCATTGGCCTCCGGATCAACGTCGGCCTCAGGATCACCATACGGCCCGTCAAAATCCGACTCATACGTGTCTACGACAGGCTTTCCACCGCGTACACGCCGCCACGCGCGCGGGGCGAGTGCCGCACCAGCGGCGATGACGATGGCCGCACCGGCGGCCGCTCCGGAGATAATTGTGCGCTGTCGCATAGACAGAAGCGTAGCGCCGATGCTGGTGCCCGTCGCCCCACCTGCCGTACGCTGCTATCTTCTTCCGCGCGGCTATCCGCCGTGCGTCAGAGCGACGCGAGACCCTCCAAAAGGATTCGAACAAGAGTGACCGCCTACGAGTTCATGCTGATCCTCGACCCCGAAGTGGACGAGGCACGTCAGGAAGAGATCGTGCAC
>CANKHS010000133.1 GCA_947481755.1 Actinomycetota bacterium
GTGAAATGAGGGGCACGCCGCTCGATCTCAACCGGATCCTCAATTATCGTCGGGCTCACGTAGACATACCCGTTAACGACGCGGTGCTCCAGACCGAGTGCTGATGGAACAACGAATACTTTGGTGGTGTTCTGATTGAGAACAACCCATGTGTTCTCGGGCATCAGGAGATCGAATGGATACATCGGCTCCGGATAGTGCATGGAGTCGTGAAACCAGAACTTTGATTCCTCTGTGGCCCGTCGGTCTTCACTGAAGATCGCGTAGTAGGGGTACAAGCGCTCCCACCCTTCTGCGCCGTCAGGAGTTTCGACGTCGAAGGGACTTTGAAAACCGGTGTTGTCAGACATTGCGCTCCTCCATTGAGGGCTTTCGGATTTCGAATCGCCCTATGAATTCCGTGCGTGATATTGACCTGTGCTTAGTACGGCAGCTCGTCGTGGAATCGGTTATGTGCTCCCACCGGAAAGTCTTCGATCTACTTCGGCCAGTGCAGCATCACACTGCTGCGATGCAAACTCGCGGCCACGCTCGAGAAGAACACGGTCGCGCATCCAGTGGAGTTTCTCGAGTCCCTTCTCGAGCGTGCAATCACCGCTTAACACCCAGTTGGCCACAAGTGGACCGTTGCACTCAAGAAACGAGATGGAATCGGCCGCCTGCATGATATTTCCGATCGGCGAACCGCCAAACTCGTGTTCACGGATCGGCGTGCGAATACCTTCAATGAACTCGTCCGAGGCGTCGTGTTCTCGAAGCCAGTCTCCGACGACGTTGACGGAACGCTCGCAGTGCGCGGTGTTGTAGGTGATGTCGTCCCAGGACATGTTTTGCTTATCGAGTACGGGGCCACCCGGTACTGATCTCTCGAGATCGTGGGTCATTGCCGCGAATATGAGCGATTCCGGGGCGTCTGGTTCGAGAAAAAGAATCCAATCTCGCGCCCTCAACATGTGGTCGCGGTCATAGTACGAATCGATCCAATCGCGGGCCTGTACATGCAGCCGGCTGAACTCTTCCGAGAATTCTCGATCGGCCGGAAGACCGGGTGGTGCAATGCCTGGGTTGCCAGTCATGCCTGTCACGCTCCTGTCTTGATGGCTTCTGAATTGAGATTCTCGGCAAACTGGTGAGTTATCTTGGTTGACTGTTTGGCGACAACCTTTTGACCGACCGCACCGAGCATGCCGCCGAGAGCGAGATCCGCCAAAATCACAACACGAGTCGACGTGCCTTCATCTTCAAGCCTCACGACATTGCTAGCCCGAAGGTTTCCTGAAGCACCGCGGATGGTTTGTCCGACTGCTGTGAACTCAATCTGCTCGCCCTCGACGCGCTCAGTGATGGTGAGATTGGTATCGAATGTTGCCGAAAATGGCCCGAGCTTCTGCGTGATGATGATGCCGAGATGGTCGCTGTCGATGACCTCAACATTCTCGACACCCGGCAGGCAGCGAGCGACACGTTCGATGTCTTGAATGAGCGCCCACAACTTCGCGCGCGGCTGGTCGACGACAAACGACTCTGTCACATTCATGTCCGAACACCTCCATTTGAACCAGTGCTCAGTGCCTGCCATACGCGCTCAGGTGTGATCGGTAGTTCGTTGAGTTCGACGCCGTAGTCCTGCAGCGCATCACAGATCGCATTCGCTATCGCTGCACCCGGGGGAATCGTTCCAGCCTCGCCGACGCCACGTACGCCAAATGGCGTGACTGGCGATGGCACCGTCGTATGAATCAGTTCGATTGGTGGTAGATCTGCTGCGGTCGGCGCAAAATAGTCAAGCATTGAGCCGTTCATCAACTGGCCGGTCTCCGCGTCATAACAAAGCTCCTCCATCATTGCCGCTCCGATTCCTTGCGCGAGGGCGCCGAGTACTTGCCCCTCGATAATCCGCGGATTGACGGGAGTGCCACTGTCATGCACGAGGACGAACCGCTCGACGTCAAACTCGCCTGTCTCGGGATCAACCGCGACAAGTGCAGCTGCGGTACCGAAACCAAACGCAGCGCCACGCGGCTCGCAGTACGACGTCGCCTCCAAACCAGGCGACTCGCCATCAGGCAATCCCTGACCAATGATGGCGCAGCGGAAGACGTCGCGAAGCCGAACTTCTTGCTCCATGTCTTCAGTGGAATGGATTCTGTCACCGGCGATTGTCAACGTATTCACATCGTCAATCTCGAGCATCGCGGCAGCAATCTTGAGCGACTTCGCGCGAATTTCACGACTTGCCTCTTCAATGGCGCCTGCGGCTGCAATCAGAGTGCGCGATGCGAATCCCCCCGTGCTCACTGGCGATGCCGCCGTGTCGCCCGCGTGGACGGTGACGGCGTCGTAGGACACGCCGATCATCTCTGCACAAATCTGTGCGAAGGCGGTCTCCGAACCCTGCCCGAATGTCGAAACCCCCGTATATAAATCAATCCCACCGGATCGATTGGCACGGATCGTCACACTCTCATGAGCGCCGAACTCAGAACCTCGCGCTGCGAGAAACCGCGCGCTCGGATAGCCAGTTCGCTCCACAAAGGAGGACAGTCCTACCCCAACAATCCGACCATCCGACTTTCGAGGAGATCTCGCCAAGGCACGAACCTTCGCGTAACCAATCTGCTCAGCAGCCATTTCGAGACACCGCGGATAGTCGCCACTGTCGTAGATCGAGCCTGCATGATTTGTCCACGGGAGTTCTTCGGGAAGAAGCATATTCCGGCGGCGAATTTCCAGTGGGTCAATCGTGAGGCTGCGAGCAATCCGATCAAGGAGTACCTCGCGGGCAAAATTCGATTCGGGCTGTCCATAACCGCGATACGCGCCGATCGGCGTCTTGTTCGTGATGGTCACGCGACGCGTGGTGCGGACGTCACGAACGCGATATGGACCTGGGAAGGTGATACTCGTTAACTGAGCGGACCCGAATGAGGAGTTGTAGGCACCGAGATCCGTTAGATACGTGTCCTCCATGCCGAGGATTACACCTTCGGAGGTAACGCCGATCTTCGCGTCATGAACGCTTTCGCGTCCGTGAGTCGATGCCCTGAAGTGTTCAAGACGATCTTCGACCCACTTAATCGGGCGCTCACTTCGTACCGCGTGGAGACACGCGAGAACCTCTTCGGGAAAAATTCCGAGCTTCTGACCAAATCCGCCGCCGACATCTGCGGCGCGCACGGTGATTTCGGACTCGGAAAGACCAAGACACTCGGCGACCTGCTTGCGCGCCAGATGAGGAGTCTGCGTCGACAGGCGTACGTCGAGCATGTGCGCTCCCGCGCGCCACTCAGCAACGATCGCTCGACTTTCCATGGGCAGAGGCGCGACACGACCAACGCGGAAACGGTCTGACATCGTGAGTTCCGAGCGTGCAAATGCTCCCTCAGGGTCACCATCGCCGGTGATATTTTCGGCCAACAGATTCGACTCAAGAATGGTGGGATGAAGCACCGGCGCACTGAGTTCAAGCGCTGCAACCGTGTCCGTGACATGCGGCATCGGGTCGTAGTCAATGCGAATAAGGGCGATCGCATCCTCGGCGATGTGTCGCGACGTCGCGATCACACTCACCACCGGCTGCCCCTCGTACAGAGCTATCTCCGAAGCCATCGCGTAATACGGAAGCGCCGGAGCTCCAGGGACGGGCCTTAAGACTGAGAGGGGCTTGGTCTCGTCGGCGACATCACTCCCAACGAAAATCTCCTCTACCCCGGGCAACGCTGCAGCCGAACGCGTATCGATATTGATGA
>CANKHS010000134.1 GCA_947481755.1 Actinomycetota bacterium
AGGCGGCGAGGAATGCCGCGAGACTCGTTGCGCCGGTCAGAGCGACAAAGCCTCTGCGATTCATGCGTGCGTCCATGTGGTCTCTCCTCAGAGATCCGCTGGCGTCGCCAAGCGGATGTGTCTTGATGCTACTTGGTGTTCGAGGCGTCCGTCGTCGTGCGGCTCGCAAGCCGGTCCTTGGCGCGCGTGGGCGCGGTACAGCCACAGTCGCCAGAAGATAGTTCGCTCGAGAGCGTCGCGATCATGCGTGCCCGTGCGGCACCCGAGGTATCTGCGCGTTGCGCGACGGCCACGGCCGATCCGGCGAGTACGACGAGCGCGACAAGTGTGGCAACCAGTGCCCGCACGGTTACTTCCCGACCAGGCGACGGTCGCCGTAGCGACGGATCGCCTCGGCACCAAAGGCGAGGGCAAAGCTGATCACAATCATCACGGTTGCGACGGGGATCAGCGTCTGCGTCTTCTCGGGGAACTTCAGGCCCGAATAGAGATAGACGGGATACGTGACCTGATCGGAGGCGAGGAAGGAGGCAATCACAACCTCATCGATCGAGAAAACGAACGAGATCAGGAAGGCCGAGATGATCGACGGCACGATCAGCGGCAGCATCACGCGACGGAAGGTCTGAATACCGGAGGCGCCGAGGTCGTAGGCTGCCTCCTCGAGGCGCCGATCGATGCTGGCGATGCGTGGCAAGAGGATCAGTACAGCGAACGGCATCGCAATCACGATGTGCGCCAGCATGATGCGCGTCAGGCCAAGTCCGATCTGGCCGGGACCACGCTGAAACAGGATCAGCAGGGCGACACCGAGCACCACCGTTGGCACGACCAGCGGCACCAGCATGAGAGCGGAGATAAAGGCCTTACCGCGGACGTTGCGACGGGCGAGCGGGTACGACGCCATCAGGGCGATGATCGTGGCGAAGAAGGCTGCGCCAAGTCCAACCCAGACGCTCGCGCCCAGAGCCTTGCGAATCTCATCCGAATGGAAGGCGAGTCCGTAGTACTTGGTCGTCAGCCCCTCAAGCGGGAAGGCGGCGACGGTACCGTCGTTGAAGGAGAAGATGATCAGCAGCACGGTTGGCATGTAGAGCACGAACAGGAACACCACGAAGAAGGCGGCGAGTAAACGCTTGCCCCACGGCGAGATGACAACGAACGTGGAGGAGTCGCGCGCCATTACAGGCCACCGCCGCCCGCACGCAGGAAGCGCGCCGTTGCGAAGGTCAGCAGCAACACGACGCCGAGCAGGAACAGCGCCATTACGGAGCCAAACTGCCAGTTAAAGGCGCCACCAACAAACTGGTTGGCGAGCGATTGTCCGTACATCGTGCCCTGTGTGCCACCGACGAGCGTGGGGGTGATGTACTCGCCGATTGACGGGATGAAGACGAACAGGAATGCAGCAACGATGCCTGGGGCGATGATCGGCAGGCTGATCTTGCGGAACGCCTGCATGCGCGTCGCACCAAGGTCCATGGCGGCCTCAAGCAGGCGCCGATCGATCGTCTCAAACGAGAGGAAGATCGGTAGACAGATAAACGGCACCCACGCGTACGTGAGCACGACGATGACCGTGAACTGGCTGTAGATGAGGAACGTCAGGGGTTGATCGATCAGGCCGATCGCGGTCAGGCCAGAGTTGATCAGGCCCTGATCGCCGAGAATCACCTTCCAGGCGAAGACGCGCAAGAGGTACGAGGTCAGGAATGGCGCAATCACGATCAGGAGCCACGTGTACTTCGACTTGCCGACACAGAAGGCGAGGAAGTAGGCGACGGGAATCGCGATCACGACTGCCGCGACCGAAGACGTCATTGCCATTGAGACCGATTTGAAGAAGAGGCGCATGTACTGGCCCTCGGACGAGAGCTCGACGATGCGCACCAGGTTGTTGCCTGCAGGGAAGGTCAGAAACGGTGCGAGCAGAAGGACGAAGGCGATGCCGACGATCCACGAGCCATATTCAGGAATACGGCTCCCGGTCACAGCGACCAAGAGCAGCACGATGAAGACGATGCCAACGACAATCACCGGAACATCGAAATTGAGTCCGGGGAGCATCACCTTCACGTCGACGCTGATCAGTTTGGACCAGAGGTCCGTTGTGAAGGTATTCAGCTCGCCGTTGAGGCTGGCGAGCGCGTCGGTGGGGGCAAAGCGCTTCAGCGCGACGCTAAAGAGAAAGATGTAATAGAGCGGTGCGAGGAAAAACAGACTCAGCACGATCAGCATCGGTGCCAGCAGTCCATACGTGGACAGGGCGGAGCCACCGTCGTTGCGTGTCTCGCGACGCGAACGCCGCCGCTTGGGAGCGGGCGGGGTGGGTGTTTCTGCGATTGCTGCCATAGCGAATACGGGGTGCGCCTGAGGGGAGCCGGCGATTAGCCGGCTCCCCTCGTTGGTGCTTAGGCCGACTTGACCTCTTCGCCGGCACTCACGAAGTCCTTGTAGTTCGGCAACGGAGCTTCGAACCAGGCGTTCGGTGGTGCCCACGCGGTCGGATCGTCGATCTGGAAGGCCTTGACGAGCGCCTTGTCCTTGATCAGGTCCATCACGCCGTTCTGCTGACCTGCGGCGTACTGAAACAGGTCGGTCAGGGCAGCTGCGGCAACCGGGGTATCCGCAGAAGCCATCGCCATCGAAGCGCGACCAGGCTGCTTGGTAGCCGCGCTCAGCACCATGCCGCAGACCCAGGCCAGGCGGCCCTGCGTCGGCTGCATGTACTTGATGTTGCGGTCCTTCATCTTCGGATGGTTCTTGATCTTCCAGTACCCGTCCGGCCACGTGTAGGTGGCGTCGAGGTTACCGTTGACGAAGTCGTTGACCGTATCGGTCTGCGACGTCCAGTAGTTGCGCAGGTTTGGCTTGATCTTGAGCGCCGTTTCCTTCGCAGCGTCAATCTCCTCTTGCGTCATCACGTTCGGATCGACGGCACCCTTGTTGATCAGGTGGCCAATCTTGATGATCGCGACGTCGTCCGAGAAGAGTGCCATGCGACCCTTGAACGTATCGTCGAGCAGCACCTCCCACGATTCCTCGCCACCGACCTTGTCGAAATTGATCACGTCAGCGTCGTAGGTGAGGCACGAGAAGCCCACGTCGAACGGCATGTGGTACGCCGTACCGTCGATCACACCGCCGGCCTTGATTGCGTCTGGAATACCGGCCCAGTCGGGCAGGAGGTCGAGTGCGAGCGGCTGGATCAGACCAGCATCCTTCCACTGCTGCGTGTACGCGATGCAGGGATGAATGATGTCCGGTGCGTAACCCGAAGCGACCTTGGCAAGTGCCTGCTGGTCGTCCTCAAGAAACGTGAACTTGAGCGGCGAGGCGCTGTTGTACTCGCCCTTCTGGTACTGCTCCCACATGATCGGCAGGCCGTCTTTCGGGCTGTCGTCATAGCCGGCCCACGTGAAGACCTCGATCGGGCCGCCGGGCTCGCTGGCCGGGTCGAAGGTGCTGGCGGCAGCAGACTCTTCGGCGGTGATGCCGTCGGCCTGTGCGTCGCCACTCCCTGCAGCAGACGAGCCCGAGTCGGAGCTCGAGCCGCCGCAGGCTGCGAGGAACGCGGCCAAGCTGGTTGCGCCCGTCAGGGCAACGAAGCCCTTACGAGTCATATTCTCGTTCATGTGTTGTGCCTCCCGTTGTGGTTGTCCGACGCGTCAAGCGCCGAGTCTCCCCCTCTATCCGCGATCGTGGGCACGCCCTTGATCACGAAG
>CANKHS010000135.1 GCA_947481755.1 Actinomycetota bacterium
GTGGCTGAGCGCGAATTCTTCGATGTTGATGCCACCGGCCGAGAGTGTCTGCACGATCTCGGAGATCGAGCCAGGACGATCGGGGACCGACACCATCAACTCGTGGAGATCATCGGGCGCGGCACGATGGGCCTGTGCCAGCGCTGCACGCCGAGCCTCACCCGCCGTACCAATCCACTCCTCCAGAAAGGCAGTATCGGACGAGCGCAAGGCCTCCGCCACGACACCGAGGCGGGCCTGTGCGTCTTCGACGGCAGCCAAGACAGCCTCACGGTTATCAAGAAAGATGTCGACCCAGATTGCCGGGTTGGCACCCGCTACGCGAGTCATGTCGCGAAAGGAACCACCGGCCGAGTGCAGCGGGCTGTGTCCATCCACATCGGCATCGGCAACCTGGACGGCGAGGACGTTCGCGAGCACATGCGGAAAGTGGCTGGTCAGCGCCACGATGCGATCGTGGGCAGCCGCGTCGATCACGACGGGGCGAGCACCGATCGAGGTCACCAACGCATGCAACGAGGCAAGCCGCTCGGGATCCGATTCGACGGACGGCGTCAAGAAGTACGTCGCACCCGTAAACAACTCGGCGCGCGCGTGCGCTGCGCCGTGCGCCTCAGAGCCACAGATCGGGTGGCCGCCAATAAAGCGCGCCCGCCCAGCGGCAGGTACGGCAGCAACGACCTGCCCCTTGGTCGAGCCGATGTCGGTGATCGTGACGGTCTCGTCCGTCATCGCAATCACGGCCTCAACGACATCAGCGATCGCCGAGACCGGCGTCGCGACGACCACGAGCTCGGCACCGACACAGGCCTCCTCCAACGAGTCGGCAATGCGGTCGACACAGCCACGCTCAAGCGCTACAGCTGCCTCAGCAGGATCCGAATCGAACCCGATAACGTGGGCGCCGGCATGCTCGCGCAAGGCGAGACCAAGGCTGCCACCCATCAGACCGAGGCCGGCGATCGCGACCTGCATGGCCGACCTACCGACTGGGCGTCCGGCCGGTGACAGCGAGCAGGCGCTCGATGTCGGCTACGAACGCGCCGAACTCCGCCGAGGGAATCTGCTGGGCCGCATCGGACAGGGCGTGCTCCGGCGTCGGGTGCGTCTCCACGATCAGGCCATCAGCGCCGGCCGCAACAGCAGCCATCGCGAGGGGCATCACGAGCGAACGCTTGCCAGCGGCATGCGACGGATCAACGATGATCGGCAGGTGCGTCTCGGCCTTAAGGACGGGAATCGCACCGACGTCGAGCGTAAAGCGGGTCGAGCGCTCGAAGGTTCGGATACCGCGCTCGCAGAGAATGATGTCGTCGTTGCCTTCCTTGGCAACGTACTCGGCGGCCATCAAGAGCTCTTCAACCGTGGCGGACATGCCGCGCTTGAGCATCACCGGGCGCGGCGCGCGGCCGACCTCGCTGAGCAGGTTGAAGTTCTGCATGTTGCGGGCGCCGATCCAAATCATGTCGACGTGCTCAACCACGTCGGCCAAGTCGCGGGCATCCATCAACTCGGTGGTGACGGGCAGGCCAACCTCGTCGCCGACGGCGCGCAGGATGCGGAGACCCTCAAGGCCGAGGCCTTGGAACGCGTAGGGCGAGGTGCGCGGCTTGTAGGCGCCACCGCGCAGCACCACGCCACCGGCGGCCTTGACGGCCTGGGCCGAGGCGAGCGTCTGCTCGTAGGACTCGATCGAGCACGGACCAGCCAACATCGCGAAGTTGCCGCCGCCAATTGGGCTGCCACCAACGGTCACAATCGTGTCGCGCGAACGGAACTCGCGCGAGACGCGCTTGTACTCCTTGCGCAGTGGCACGACCTTCTCGACACCGTCAACGGCCTCGAGCGGCAGGCCCGCCACGATCGCGCGATCGCCGATCGCGCCAATCACCGTAAAGTCGCCACCAGCATCAACGTGGACGCCAGCGCCGGCCTCTTCAATCAAGGCGACGACGTGCGCCACCTCTTCAGGCGTCGCGGACGCGCGCATGACAACGATCAGTTCAGGCGCACCAGTTGCGGGGGCGTTAGCACTCACGGTCGCGAAGTATACGATGCTTCGCGATCTCAGCCCCCAGCAACAGCCTCGCGCAGCGCCTCAACCTCATCGGGACGCAGTGCGCGACACGATCCAACCTGCAGACGACTGAGTCGCAGCGGTCCGTAGGCGATGCGTTCGAGCTCGTGCACGGGATAGCCAACCTCAGCACACATGCGGCGAACCTGACGATTTCGCCCCTCTTTGATCGTGATCTCGAGCTCGGCTCCACCCGACCGCGTGCCGATCACCTTGACGACGGCTGGTTGGGTCTTGCCATCATCGAGTTCGACGCCACGCTCGAGCCGCCGCACGGCCGTCGGGCCCGGAAGCCCACGCACCACCACGCGGTACGTCTTCGGCACACCGTGCGTTGGATGAGCCAGCCCGTTGGCCAGCGCACCGTCATTCATCAAGAGCAGGAGGCCACTCGTGGCAGCATCGAGACGCCCCACGGGCACGACGCGTTCCGTGACATCGACGAGATCCATCACGGTCGGACGGCCCTTCTCGTCGCTCAGCGTCGTCACAAAGCCCTCAGGCTTGTTCATCATCAAATAGACGTGGCGCTCCTCTTCGACCGCTACACCATTGACCGTCACGACGGCGTTCGGACCGACCTGGGTGCCTGGCTTGGCGACCACACCGTCCACGCGCACGCGGCCTTCGGCGATCAAGGTGTCGGCACCGCGGCGCGAGGCAATGCCGCTCTGCGCGAGGAATCGGTTGAGTCGTACGGTGGGTGTCGTGTCGTCGCTCACAGCGACACCGTACTCAGGCTGGGTGGTCGGCGGCGGCGGGCTCGTCGATCGCGATGCCCTGCGTGGCCGCCATCGCCTGCAGTCGATCGCGAACCTGAGCGGCATCTGGCAGGTCGTCACCGAGCTCGTCGAGCAGCGGCAGCGAGTGGCGCCCCTCCTCGAGACCGAAGACGCGATCGAAGCGCGTGGTGGTGCGATAGAGCAGCGGATTGCCCGGTCGATCGGAACGTCCGGCCTCTTCGATCAGTCCACGCTCGAGCAGGCTCTGGACCGGGTTATCTGCCGCGACACCACGAATGCGGGCAATCTCGGGTCGACTGACGGGGCCGGCATAGGCCACGACGGCGAGCGTCTCGAGTGCGGCCCGCGAGAGTGGGCGCTGCGAGAGCTGGTCGAGCAGGCGGGCACACGCCATCGCGGTGTCATCGGCTGCTCGTAGTGCCCAACCGCCAGCGACTCGCTCGAGCACGACACCCGAGTTGCCCTGCGCATGCCGCTGACCAACGTGGGTCAGCGCCTCTTCAATATCGGGCTCCGACAGACCGGCCGCCTGAGCCAACGCACGCTCGTCGAGCGGCTCGGACGAGACGAAGAGCAGAGCCTCAACGATGCGCGCGTTCGCGCTCACGCAGCGACGCCGATCGACACGGTCTGGCGCCCTGTCGCACGCATCCGAATGGGTGCGAACGGCGCATCCTGCTCGGCCGTCACCTCGCCCCCGCGAATCAGATCGAGCACGGCCCAGAACGCTGCGGCCTGCTCCGTACGATTGAGACCCTTGACGGCGTCTTCGAAGGTGCAGCTGCCCGTCTCGCGGACTGCCCGTCGCACGTGGTCGAGCAGGCGACTGAGCGGAATGCGCCGACGCAAGACATGGATCGGCTCGGAGACCTCATCCGTGCGAGTCATCA
>CANKHS010000136.1 GCA_947481755.1 Actinomycetota bacterium
GCATTTTGAGGACGGCTCGATCGCGTTCTACATCGTTGGCCTCGCCTACATCTGGTTCTCCGTCTGGTCCGCGATTCTCTCGTTTGGCGTCGGCAAGTGGATCCCGACCATCGGCGCGTGGTGTCGCATCATCGTGATCGGCATGTTCTCGATCACGACCGTGATCTACGCGATCCAGCATGGCCTTAACTTCCCATCGGGCGGCGATTTTTCGCCCACGTGGGGCGCGTTCATCGCCCTCGTACCTCTGCTGTTCTTCAACTTCGTCGGCTTCGAGCTCCCAAGCGCCGCGGGCGACGAGATGAAGGACGCACAGAAGGACGTCCCCTTTACCGTTCTGCGCGCGATGTTTACGTCGATCCTGCTCTACGGACTGCCTGTGCTGGCGATTATCTGCGTCGTGCCCGCCGATCAGATCTCCGGCCATGGCGTCTCGGCGTTCCTTGACTCCGTCGACACGGTCTTCACCGTCTACGGCGGTGCCGCCGATATCTTGGTCAAGGTTGCCGCGATTATGTTCATCCTTGCGGTTGTCTCCAGTGCCAGCACGTGGCTAATGGGTTCTGACCGTGCGCAGGCGATTGCCTCGATCGACGGTGCAGGCCCCAAATGGCTTGGTCGCTTCTCCTCGAAGTACGGGACGCCGCTGAACGTCAACATGGTCTCGGGCATTCTCTCGACGATCGTCTTCCTCGTCGCCGCCAAGATTGGTGAGGGCATCGCCGCGAACGCCTTCAACGTGATGATCGGCATCGTGCTGCTGTTTACGACGCTCAGCTACGTGGTGATCTTCCCAGCCTTCATCAAGCTCCGCCGTTCGCATCCCAATACGCACCGGCCGTACAAGGTCCCAGGTGGCATGACGGGCGTGTGGATTTGTGGTCTCTTGACAACGTTCTGGGCCGTCCTGGCCTCGATCTCGGGCATCTTCCCCGGCTTCCTGGCCGAAGGTGAGATACTCAGCGACTCGTGGCTGCCTGATGGTGTCACCCGTGCGCAGTACACGACCTATGCATTCATTGCGATTGGCATTACCCTCGCCGTCGGCATCATTTTCTACATCGTCGGCGCCAAGACCCGCAGCGACCTCGTCTCGGATCCGGAGAATCAGGTCGCTGGCGACTAACGATGCAAAACCGTCTGTCCGGGCTTCGGCTCGGACAGACGAGCTAGTCGAGCAGGAGTTCGAGTCCGACGTGCAGGCCTGGAGCGAGCGTGCGAATGCCGCGGATCGCGAGCAACGCGCCCGGCACGAAGGCCTCTCGGCTGGTCGTGACATTGCGGATCTCGAGCGTCTGGGCGGAGCTGCCAAACAGCACGCTCTGATTGGCTACGAGCCCCTCGAGTCGTACCGAGGCGATCTCTGGTCGGCGACCGCAGGCCTCTTCTACGAGGTCGGCCGTCCGTAGCGCCGTGCCACTCGGGCTATCGACCTTCGCGACGTGATGCTCCTCCACGATCGCGCAGTCCGGCAAGAAGCGCGCAGCCTGCGCGGCAAAGCGCATCATCAAAACGGCGGTGATCGAGAAGTTCGGCACAAACAGGACCGGGACCCCAGCAGCCAAGGCTGCGGCGTCGATCTCGGCCGCGCCCTCTGGAGTCATCCCCGTCGTGCCGAGCACCATGGGTAGTCCTGCGGCAATCGTGGCGAGCGTATGGGGAACCCCTGCGTCCGGTGCTGTCACATCGACCACCACCTCTGCTGCCGTTCCGGCGATCGCGGCTTCGAGCGTGGCGAAGCCTGCATCGCCACTCAATGAGCGCGCCACGCGACCCGCGAGCACGAGATCGTCTGCCGCGCTGATTGCGGCACAGATCGGCGCCCCAAGCTTGCCGGTTGCACCGCTCACCAGGACGCGCGTCACGCCACACCGCCAACGGGCTGTCGAAAGATCTCCACTGCTGCTGCAAACGCGTCCTGATCTGGTCCAATTCCCGCGACGCTCAGACCGGCCGGCGCATACAGCTCGGCGACAAGCGCCTGCACATCGGATTCGGACACCTCATCGATGCGTCGCGCAACTTCTGCGTCGGTCATCAACGGAACGTTCGAGACGAGGCTTCGTCCCAGTCTGCTCATGCGCGCTGCGGTCGAATCCATGTTGAGGAGCAGCCGCGCCTTGAGATTCTCTCGGGCGCGGGTCACCTCTCCGCTGCGAAAGTCGCCTGCCGCAAGCGCGCCAATCTCGGCGCTCGCAACCTCGAGCGCCTCGCCGAGGTTCTCGGTGCGGGTACCCAGCGCCAAACCGATCTGCCCGGTCTCTTCGAGATAGGAGACGTACGAGTAGACGCTGTAGACGAGCCCTCGCTGCTCACGAATCTGCTGCCAGAGACGCGACGAGGCGCCACCGCCGAGAATCTGATCGAGGACGGCCATGGCAAAGCGGCGTTCGTCCTGACGACCAATCCCGACTCCACCGATGGCAATGTGGGTCTGCTCGGTGTCGCGTTCGAGAAAATTCTCGCCGCCCGCAGACGCCACAGCATCGGTGCGCTCGGTCACTATCCCCGCCTGCAAACCGTCGAACGACTGCTCAACCAGTGCCAGCAGTTCTGCATGGTCAATTGCACCAGCCGCAGCCACAACGACCTGGTTGGCGTTGTAGTGAGCGGTGTGATGCTCGCGAATGGCTCCCTCGTCAAGGCCATCAACCGTCCGTACGAAACCGGCGATCGGGCGACCGACGGCCTGGCCCGGGAAAAGCTGGCTCGCGAGCAGGTCGTGCACGAGATCGTCAGGAGTGTCCTCGTAGAGGGCCAACTCCTCCAACACCACCTCACGCTCGGGCTCAATATCGTTGAACTCGGGCTTGGCAACCATCGAACCGACAATGTCAATCGCAGCCGGCAGATGCTCGCCGAGCACGCGCGCATAAATATCGGTCTCCTCACGCGAGGTCGACGCCTGTAGCTCGGCGCCGAAGCGATCGAACGACTCGGCAATCGAGAGCGCGTCGTGGCGCTCTGTACCGCGAAAGAGCAGATGCTCGATCAGGTGAGAGACACCCGCGACCGGTTCGGCCTCATCGCGCGAACCGACGCGAATCCACGTGCCAAAGGCCACGCCGTGCACGTCGGGGCGGAACTCGCTCGCGACCCGAAGGCCGCTCGCGAGTTCCGTCACCTCGACGCCGGGACGCATAGTGGTCCCGTTACTCCGACCGGCGACCGCGGCGTCCGCCACGATCTCCGCGATCCCCACCACGGTCACCACTGCTCTCAGGGCCACCGTTGGGGTACTTCTCTTGATATCGCTCGCCGATCGTCTCGGGAGAGATCTCGACGCCGTCTTCGATCTTGGCGACGAGCTTCAGGCCGATGCGGCCGCGGTCGGTATCGACCTCGGTCACTTCGACGTTGACGATATCGCCGCGATCGAGCACCTGATCGGCCGACGAGATGCGCGTGCCGGGCGCAATGCGCGACACGTGCAGCAGGCCATCAGTGCCCTTGCGGAGCTCGATGAACGCACCGAAGTCGGCGGTCTTGACGACCTTCCGCTCGGTGAACTGGTCGCCGACCTGGACCGGGCGCATCATCTGCTCGATCTGATCCTTGGCTGCACCAGCCTCCGGACCGACGCCGTAGATGCGGACGTTGCCGTCCTCTTCCACGTCGATCTGGACGCCGAACTCTTCCTGGAGACC
>CANKHS010000137.1 GCA_947481755.1 Actinomycetota bacterium
CTCGCCGATCCTGACGCCGCGGCGAACGCGGCGGCCGAGCTTGGTCGGCCGGTACTGAGTGGACCAGGTGCACTTGCCGCACTCGTCACGGAGAGTGGTGCCGACGTCGTTCTCAATGCCGTCGTGGGTGCCGCGGGACTCGAGGCGAGCCTGACCACGCTCAATGCGGGTCTTGATCTCGCGCTTGCGAACAAGGAGAGTCTCGTGGCGGGCGGTGAACTCGTGCTCGCAGCGGCCCGTCGAGGCGGCGGACTGATCCTGCCGGTCGACTCCGAGCATTCCGCACTGCAGCAGTGCCTTGGCGAGCTGCCACGCGAGCAGGTTTCGTCGCTCGTAATCACCGCCTCTGGTGGCCCGTTTCGTGGACGGACCCGTGCCGAGCTTGCGGATATCACCGTCGAGCAGGCGCTCGCCCACCCGACCTGGACGATGGGCGCGAAGATCACGATCGATTCGGCCACGTTGATGAACAAGGGCCTCGAGGTAATCGAGGCCCACATGCTGTTCGACCTGCCGTACTCGGCGATCGAGGTCGTCGTGCATCCGCAGTCGATCGTGCACGGCATGGCTCGCCTGCGCGACGGTGCGCTGATTGCACACCTTGGTCATCCCGACATGCGCGTGCCAATCTCGTACGCCCTCACCTACCCACGGCGCGAAGCGGTTCCGGCGCGTCCGCTCGACTGGCAGGAGGCCTTCTCACTCGACTTTGAGCCGCCCGATCTCGAGACCTTCGGCTGTCTGCGCTTGGCAATTGAGGCGGGGGAGGCTGGTGGCACAGCGCCAGCAGTACTCAACGCTGCGAATGAGAGTGCAGTGGCAGCTTTTCTGACAGGCGAGATCGGATTCCTCGAGATTGAAGCTCTCGTGGCGCATGCGCTCGATGTTGTCGCGCCCGTGTCGCTCGATTCGTTCGAGACCGTAGTGGCCGCCGACGCGGCAGCGCGGGCTGCGGTTGCCAGCCGGCTCGCGGAGGCTCGCGCATGAGTTGGGCCTACGTCATCCTCGGACTGCTGCTCCTGATCCTGATCCACGAGCTCGGTCATTTCGTGGTGGCACGCCTGGTTGGTGCCAAGGCGACGCGCTTCCTCGTTGGCTTCCCACCTGTCGCGATCTCCTTTACGCGCGGCGAGACGGAGTACGGGCTCGGCGCGATTCCGCTCGGTGGCTACGTACGAATTGTCGGCATGAATCGCCCACAGTCCGAGGACGTAATCGTCTGCCAGGACGCGCTTGAAGAGATCCAATTGCGTCGCCCAGAGGGTCAACGCGACATCTTTGGCCCAGCCGTTGCCCAGTTGAAGGGCGCAATCGTGCTCGATGCTGACGGCCAGGCTACGGCAGATCGTGCACTGCGCGCGCTCGATGCCGATCAAGACCTCTTGCACCCGAAGACGTACAAGGAGACCAAGAAGAACCTGACGCGTCTCCGTGACGATCTCGATCAGCGTGCCTATTGGCGCCTCGCCGTCTGGCGACGCATTGCGATCATCCTGGCCGGCCCCGGGGCCAACGTGATCGCCGCGATTGCGATCTTTACCGTCTTCTTCTGGCACGGCATTCCACTCGAGAAGCCAACGACGAACGTCGCTAACGTCTCCGGCAAGCCTGCTGCTGCTGCCGGCCTCCAGTCGGGCGATCGGATTCTCTCGGTCAACGGCACGAACGTCAGCGGTGATTGGCAGAAGGTCTCCGAGCAGGTGCAGGGCACGAAGGGTGGCCCGATCACGTTGACCGTGCGTCGTGGTGACACCACGAAGACGCTCACGCCCGTCCGTCCCGAGTCGGTCGACGGTCGCTGGCTCTTGGGCTTTACGTTCCAACAGGTTTCGGACGGAGTCCAGCGCGAGCCGTTGCTGTCCGCGGTCGGTAGTGCGTTTCGGTGGTCATGGATCGTCACGCGCGAGTCACTCGTGGGGTTGACCAAGATCTTCACGACAGAGGACGGACACAATCAGGTCTCGAGCATCGTCGGGATCACGGCGGCCTCGCAACAGAGCGTCAAGCAGGGCAGTTTCCTCTGGACGCTCGGCGTCGTCTCGCTGGCGCTCGCGATCTTTAACCTCCTGCCGTTTCTGCCGCTCGACGGCGGGCACGTCGTCGTGGCGCTCGCCGAGAAGTTGCGTCGAGGTAAGCCACTCTCGCGCGTCGTGATCGAGCGGGTCAGCATCGTTGGCATCGCGCTCGTCTTGATGCTGTTCGTGATTGGCCTCAACAACGACATCAGCCGGTTCACCGGTCCGTAGGGCAGGAGTAGACTTTCCGAGATGGCAAGCGAACGACAGATCAACGTAGGTGGTGTCCTGATTGGCGGTGGCGCCCAGGTGGCCGTGCAGTCGATGACGACGACGAAGACGTTTGATGCTGACGCGACGCTCGCACAGATCGCGCGCCTGACGGATGCCGGTGTCGATATCGTCCGCGTCGCTGTGCCGGGCCTGCCCGACGTCGATGCCCTGCCGCGCATCATCGCCGAGAGCGCGGTGCCGATCATCGCCGACATTCACTTCAACGCCTCGCTGGCGCTGCGCGCAATGGACGCGGGCGTCGCTGCGGTGCGCATCAATCCCGGCAACATTGGCGGCGCCGACAAGGTGCGCGAAGTTGTTGCCAAGGCACAGGAGACCTCGACGCCACTGCGGATTGGTGCCAACTCTGGCTCGCTGCCTGAGCACCTCAAGTGGACGGCGACCGCCGATCCGATCGGCGCGCTGGTCCAGGCGGCGATGGAGGAGGTCGAGCTGCTCGAAGAGCTCGAATTCCACGATTTCAAGATTTCCGTCAAGTCGACGTCGGTGCCAGTCATGATCGGCGCCTACCGTGCGCTCTCGCAACGAGTGCCCTATCCGCTGCACCTCGGTGTGACGGAGGCCGGCACGCTCGTGACGGGCGCGGTCAAGTCGTCGATCGGTATTGGCACGCTGCTCGAAGAGGGCATCGGCGACACGATTCGTGTCTCGCTGTCGGTCGATCCGGTCGAGGAAGTACGGGTCGCCTACGACATCCTGCGCGCGCTCGGCCTGCGCCACATGGGTCCCGAGATGATCTCGTGCCCGTCGTGTGGCCGCACCAATGTTGAGGTCCACGAGCTCGCCGAGATCGTCGAGACGCGCCTGCGTGGCTACAAGGAGCATTTTGAGGTGGCGGTGATGGGCTGTGCCGTCAATGGTCCGGGCGAGGCGGGCGACGCCGACTTCGGCATCGCTGGTGGTCGCGATGCTGGGCACATCTACGCGCATGGCGAAGTCCTTAAGCGCGTGCCACAGGACCAGCTCGTCGATGAGATGTTCGCCGAGGTGGATCGTTGGATCGCAGCCGGCATGCCGCGTCCCGAGCGAGGGCGTCGCAAGTTGAGTCTGCCTGTCGTGGGAGGAACGACGTAATGCCAGAAATCGATCAGAAGACGTTGATCATGGCCGCCGCTGCCGCGGGTGGGACGGCGCTGTTTGTGGCTTCGAAGACGGTGCGCGTCCTTGCTGTTGCGGGTGTCGCGGCCTTCGCCGTCTACAAGTTTCGCGAGCGCACCCAC
>CANKHS010000138.1 GCA_947481755.1 Actinomycetota bacterium
CGCGTCGAAGCAGCTCGCGCAGCCTGGGCGAGTCGATCAGCAAGGTGCTCTCGGTTGCAACGAATCTTCATACAGCGGCTTTCCCGATGGTAATGGTTGTAAGAACCTTTTCTCTATCGTCATCACCATAGGGGCTGGGGATGACGGGGATAACTCGACCAACACCGCTCAGAGACAGCGATTGTTGGCATTTTAGGCTGTGGATGGTTTGGGGACCACCAAGGAAGCCTTCCCCACGATGCGTGAGGCGATCTCCGGAGACGTTAGTCGCTGTGGACAGAACGTGTAGCCCTCCCAGTCCTCTCCCAGCGTTTTCCGACCGGTTATCCACAGCAAAACGCATTAGCCAAGCCGCCGAATCGTGGCCGTGAGCTCTTGCACAAGGTTGTACAACGAGCGATCTTCCTTGATGCGCTTGGCGATCTTGTCGTGCCCGTAGTGGATCGTCGTGTGATCGCGACCGCCGAACAGCTGGCCGATGCGGGGCAGGGACATATCCGTCAACTCACGACTGAGGTACATCGCAACCTGCCGGGGGAAGACAATCGTCTGGGTGCGGCGCTCCGAGCGCAGCTCCTCAATCGAGAGCGAGAAGTACTCGGCGACGACTCGCTGGACGCTCTCGACCGTCACGGGCCGCGAGTCTTCGGGATACTGCGAACTGAGTACGTCGCGCACGAGCTCGACCGTTAGTGGCTCGCCGTTGAGCATCGCGAAGGCGACGCCACGCGTGAGCGCTCCCTCGAGCTCGCGAATGTTGGTCTGCACGCGCATAGCGATCGCAGCAAGCACTTCGCGATCATCGATTGTGATGCCATCGCGAGACGCCTTCTTGCGCAGGATCGCGATGCGGGTCTCGAGGTCGGGTGGCTGCACATCGGTGATCAGGCCCCATTCAAAGCGCGAACGAAGCCGATCCTCAAGGCGCGCGATCTCTCGTGGCGGCCGATCCGACGAGAGCACGATCTGGCTCCCACTCTCGTGCAGCGTGTTGAAGGTATGGAAGAACTCTTCCTGGATTCCCTCACGGCCTGACAAGAACTGGATGTCGTCAACGAGCAGGACGTCATAGGTGCGGTAGCGGTTCTTGAACTGCTCAATGCGCTTCTCGCGCAGAGCCTCAATAAAGTCGTTCGTAAAGGCCTCGCAGGTGACGTAACAGGCCGTCATGTCGGGCGTCGACGTCGTGACATAGTGCGCGATTGCCTGCAGAAGATGCGTCTTCCCGAGCCCTGTCGAACCATGAATAAACAGCGGGTTGTAGGCCTGGCTGGGCGATTCGGCGACGGCAAGAGCAGCGGCATGGGCAAAGCGATTCGAGGGACCGATTACGAAGGTGTCGAACGTCGCATTGCGGTTGAGTGGCGCGACGCGCTCGGCTCGAGCAGAGGCCGGAATCGCAACCGGGCGCTCCACGGCGGGCGTTGCTATTGCGGGCTGCGAGTCCTCAGGTTCGACCGCCGTGGGCACAGGCGCGTTTTCGCCGCCAACCACAATCGATACCTCAAGCGGCGTGCCATTGACGGTGGCTGCTGCCGAGGTGACGAGATCCATGAAGTGGCCAGAAATCCACCCCCGCACGAACTCGTTTGGTACCTCGACTTCAAGGGTCTCGGTCGTGAGGCTGCGGGCGTTCGCTCGACCAAACCAGGCGCTATAGGTCGGCGCGGCGAGCGTCTGCTGGAGCTCGAGCGAGACGGCGGACCAGAGCGTCGAGGCAGATGTGTCGGGAGCGGAGGGTGTCATTGCGGAAGGGGCGACCGTAGCAGGAAAGCCGCTGCAGGTGAAAGGAGACAACCGGCGCAGATTTCCGCTGTTTGCGGGAAAAATAGACTACTCACAGGGTTATCCCCAGAGTTATCCCCGGCGGGGGAGAACAGCACGGCGGGGTCAGTTTCACGTCAAACGGGCGGCCGAGGTGCGGTTGTCGTTTGCTCCCATACCCCTTCGCCCGGTATGCTTCGCGCTCCCCGGAGACCGGATCGAAGATGAAGCGCACCTACCAGCCCAACGTCCGCAAGCGAGCCAAGGTTCATGGCTTCCGTAAGCGCATGTCGACGCGCGCCGGGGTTGCGGTCATCCGCCGCCGCCGCGCCCGTGGGCGCAAGCACCTGTCGGCCTAGGTCTGCATGCAGAGTGGGCCGCAGGGACGAGGGCGCCTGACTCGCTCGGCGGAGTTTGATGCCGTCTATCGGCGCGGCCGTTCTGCGGCCAGTCGACATCTCGTTGCCTACGCATTCCCGTCCGAGCAGGACGAGACGCGACTCGGCATTGCTGTTTCCCGCAAAGTCGGCGGCGCGGTTGTGCGCAACAAACTCAAGCGGCAGTTGCGCGAGGCCTTTGACGCCAACCCCACGCCACCTGTGCGACTCGACATCGTCTTGGTCGCACGGCCTGGGCTGGATACCGCGGTGGAGGCACAGGGCTTTCCTTGGCTCGTGACGGAAGTCGCCGAGCTGATCGGGCGCAGCAGTGGGGAGACGACCGCATGATCGGCGATCTCGTGCACGGTCTCTATGCCCACGTCCTCCGGCCACTCTGGCCGGGTGGTGCCCCGGCTACGGGCAATTGTCGTTTTCAGCCAACGTGCTCGCGCTACGCAATCGACGCGGTGCGCTATCGAGGCCCGCTGGTTGGCCCCGTTTTGGCGGTATGGCGCCTCCTTAGGTGCAACCCATGGAATGATGGCGGGGTCGACCCCGTTCGACGGCAACGCTAGTGGACTCTCTTTACTCTCTTCTGAACCCGATCGTGCTGCCACTGACGTGGCTGCTCAACGCGATCCATGTCACCCTCGACGTGCCGTGGGCGTGGTCGATTGTGATTCTGACGGTGATCGTCCGCATCGCGATGATCCCGCTGACCGTCAAGCAGCAGCAGTCGTTCCGCGCGATGCAGTCGCTGCAGCCGCAGATCAAGAAGCTGCAGGCGAAGTACAAGGATGATCGCCAGAAGCTGAACGAAGAGATGATGCTCTTCTATCGCGAGAACAAGGTCAATCCGTTCGGCTCGTGCCTGCCACTTGTCGTGCAGCTGCCGATCTTCTTCGCGCTCTATGTGGTGCTGCGCGACATCTCCAAGGATGTCGTTGCGGGCGACGATCTGTCGATGTTCTGGGGCTGGATTCCCAACATCACCGAGTCGCTCAATGCGTTGCCGGCCACCACGCTGTATCCGCTGATGGCGGTCTACGTGTTGTCGCAGATGGGCTCGACCCTGCTGATGCCGACCTCGGTCGACCCGAAGCAGAAGTACATCTTCCTGTTCTTGCCGATCGTGTTCGCGTACTTCATCGTCAGCCCGCCGTTTGGCACGTCGAGCTTTCCGGCCGGCCTGTTGATCTACTGGATTACGACCAACCTCTGGACCTGTGGCCAGGCCGCCGTGATTCGCGTCTGGTTCCCACCGCCGATCCCGCCGTCCGCCCAGGGCCAGCCGGCTGCGAACTCGGGTGGGGGCATCGCCGCACGCCTCGGGATTGGTGGCAAGCCGACGAATCAGATGCCGAAGGCGAAGA
>CANKHS010000139.1 GCA_947481755.1 Actinomycetota bacterium
AAGTTGAGGCGATTCGTATAGAGGTACAACATGCGCCCGAGCGCGCCACCCTGGGCGAGTTCGTTAAGGCGCTCGAAGACGGGGTGGAAGCGCAACAGGTGGCCAACCATCAGCACGCGCTCCTTGGCGGCGGCGGTGGCAACGAGTTCGCGGGCGTCGGCAACCGTTAGGGCGAGCGGCTTCTCGATGAGGGCGTGCTTGCCGGCCTCGAGGACGCGCATGCCGATCGCGTGGTGGCTCGGCGCGCCCGTCGCGACGACGATCGCGTCGAGTGTGTCGTCCTCCAGGAGGTCATCAAAGCGATCGGTGATGACCGTCCCGGGATAGCGGTCTTCGAGGCGAGCACGGTTGCCTTCGTCGAGGTCGCAGGCGTAGGCGAGCTGGCAGCCAGGTGTGCTGGCGAGGGCGCGGGCGAGGTTCGGGCCCCAGTAGCCGAGGCCGATGATGCCGATGCGGACGGGAGTGTCAGAGGCGGCGGACATTGTCGCCCTCCAACCCGCGTCGCCCGGTTGCGTTGCGCAGGTCGAGGACGCTACGGGACTCACGGACGACCATTTCGTAGTCGACGGCGTTATGGCCCGTGATGATCACGACGGCGTCGGCCTGCTGGACGGTTGCGACATCGAGCGCAACGGAGTCGAGGCCGAGCTCGGGCATCGAGGCGACGTGCGGGTCGTGATAGCTGAGCACCGCACCGCGCTCGCGCAACAACTCGATGATCGGTAGCGCCGGCGACTCACGCATGTCACCGACGTCGTTCTTATACGCCACACCGAGCACGAGAATCTTGGCGCCACGGACGCTCTTCGAGGCGTCGTTGAGGACGCGTGCGATGCGATCGACGCAGTAGCTCGGCATATTGCCGTTGACCTTGCCGGCCAGCTCGATGAACTCGGTCGAAAACTCGTGCTCGCGGGCCTTCCACGTCAGGTAGAACGGATCGATCGGCAGGCAATGGCCGCCGAGGCCGGGGCCCGGCTCGAAGCGCATAAAGCCGAACGGCTTCGTGGCCGCCGCGTCGACGACCTCCCAGACATCGATCTCCATCTTGTCGCAGAGCATCGCGAGCTCGTTGACGAGCGCGATGTTGACGGTACGAAAGATGTTCTCGAGCAGTTTTGCCAGCTCGGCTGCCTCGGGCGACGAGACACGCACGATCGTGTCGACGGCACCCTGGTAGACGGCGGCGGCGTGCTCGGCACAGGCCGGCGTAATGCCGCCCATGACCTTTGGCGTCGTGTGGACGGTGAAGTCCGTACGGCCCGGATCGATGCGCTCGGGGGACATCGCCAAGAAGAAGTCGGTGCCTGCGCGCAGGCCACCCTCTTCGAGCATCGGCTGGAGGACGTCGCGCGTGGTGCCCGGGTAGGTGGTCGACTCGAGCACGACGGTGTGGCCCTTGCGGAGGTTGCGCGCGACAGCAGCGGTGGCCGAGCGGACGGCGCCAAGGTCGGGCTCGCGGTGCTCGGCCAGCGGCGTCGGCACGCAGATCAGAATCGCGTCGGCATCGCGCAGCTCGGTCTCGTCCGTCGTGCCGGCCAGCTTGCCGTCGTTGACGAGGCGGGCGAGGTCGGCAGAGGTGACGTCTTCGATGTACGAGTCGCCCGCATTGAGGCGCTCCATCTTGCTCGCGTCTGGGTCAAGGCACACCACGGTACGCCCCGCTTCTGCGAGACGAACTGCGAGAGGAAGACCGACGTAGCCGGCTCCGACAACTGCGACATCGCGCTGCACGAGGGAGATGGTACCGCTGGCGCAGCCCGGGCTGCTGCGGCAGCGCTGTCGAGGCCTAGCCGAAGAGGGCGCTGGCGATGCGCTCTGCCGCGTGACCATCGCCGTACAACGCAGGCCAAGCGGCCGGTGCCGGTGGGTTTGCGACCGCTGCAGAAATCACCGCTGCGTCGTCACCGACGAGCACGTTCGCACCAGCACTGACGGTCTCGACCCACTCTGTGCGATCGCGCAGCGTGACGCACGGCACCGCGTGGAAGTACGCCTCTTTCTGGGCGCCGCCCGAATCCGTCAACAGCAGACGCGCACCGCGCAAGAGTGCGGTGAACTCGAGGTAGCCGACGGGTGGAATCACGCGTACACGCCCACCAAAGGCGAGGCCTTCCCGTTCGAGTGCGGCAGCGGTACGCGGATGCAACGGCAGCACGACGTCGCAATCGAGCGCCGACAGGGCATCGACAAGACGGCCAAGTGCAGGCTGCCGAGTATTGGCGTCGCGGTGGATCGTGGCGACCGCGTAGCCGCCTGCCGTCAGGCCGAGATCGGCGACGGCAGTGGAGCGCTCGGCGATTGGTCCAAACAGGCGCGCCGCGTCGGCCATCACGTCGCCGACGATGGTGACGCCATCGACGATGCCCTCACCCGCCAGATTGTCGGCACCTGTCTGCGAGGGGCAGAAGAGCGCGGTGCTGAGGCTGTCGGCGACGACGCGGTTGACCTCCTCTGGCATCGAGCGATCGAACGACCGCAGGCCCGCTTCGACGTGCGCGATTGGAATCCCGAGTTTGGCGGCTGCGAGCGTGGCCGCCAGCGTCGAGTTGGTATCGCCGTAGACGACACACCAGTCCGGTGCCTCGGCGATCAGCACGGGTTCAATGCGTTCGAGGATGCGCGCGGTCATCTCGGCGTGCGTGCCCGAGCCAACGGCGAGCCTGTGCTCGGGCGGTGCGATGCCGAGCTCGTCGTAGAAGATCTGCGAGAGCTCCGGGTCGTAGTGCTGGCCCGTATCCACACCCACGACGGTGGCACGCGCGGCCAGCGCCACGCAGAGCGGGGCGGCTTTGACGTACTGGGGGCGATTGCCCACAACGGATACGACCTTGGCCATCGCGTCATACGATATGCCTCATGCAACCGGCCCCCGTGCAGCGGCAGGACGAAATCTTCTGCGTCGTCGATCGAGACGACCACGTGCTGGGCTATCGCACGCGCGCCGAGTGTCATGCCGACGCGACGCTGATCCACCGCTCGGTTAGCGTGATCGTCGAGACGTCGGAGGGCATGCTCTTCCAGCGCCGCTCGCTGCGCAAGGACTCGTCACCCGGTTTTTGGGACGTGGCCTGCTCGGGGCACGTCGACGGCGAGGAGACGTACGCCGAGGCCGCAGTGCGCGAGCTCGGCGAGGAGTTGGGGTATCAGGGTCCAGCGCCCGAGCACCTCGGCACGATCCTGACCGAGCTCGACGACGAGACAGAGATGGCTGGCGTCTTCCGGCTCCGCTCCGACGGCCCGTTTGGGCTGATGCTGCCCGAGGTGATTGGGCTCGGGATTTTCTCCGCCGATGACTGGCCGACACCACTAACCCCCAGTGCGCAGCTGGTGATCAACTTTGCTTTGGGGTCAGACCCCCATGCAAAGTTGACCTAAGCGACCGACGTGGCATAACGACCAACTTTGCGTAGGGGTCTGACCCCAAAGCAAAGTTGATCCCGCCGGTTCAGCGTTTAGACGATCACGCCGTAGCCGCTCAGCTGCTGAGTGA
>CANKHS010000140.1 GCA_947481755.1 Actinomycetota bacterium
GTGGCCGGCGAAATCGATCCGGCGGTCATCCCGACCTCCACTTCTGTCGACAGAGCCGCCGCGGAGGCCGCCGGCGCAATGACGAACGCACCGACGAGGGCGACGAGCGAGAGGAGTAGGCGATTACGCGAGCGCGGGTTCGGCATCACTACACCGTACACGCGTCTCGAGGTCAGCCGACGGCCACGTATTCCACGTCGCCGATGGGCAACTGCAGGAAACGCGTGCCCTCCTCGCGGAAGGCCTCGGTGTCGCCCGTTGCGAGAAAGCGGTACTCCCCACGATGGTCGTCGCCACGCTGCCAGCCCTTGCGCACGAGCGTTGCCGCGATCTCTTCGGCGAGCTCCTCCGCGGCGGCGATCGTGTGTACCTCGGTGCCGAGCTCGCGCTGCAACATGTGGCGGACCAGTGGGTAGTGCGTACAGCCGAGCACGACGACGTCGACACCGGCCTCGCGTAGCGGCGCGCACGCGGTCTGGACCAACTCGAGCGTGCGCTCCGAATAGGGCTCGCCGCCTTGGATCGACTCGGCGAGACCTGGGCAGGCAACCTGCACCACCTCGACGCCCGCATCGAGATCGTGGATCGCCTCGACGTAGCGCTGGCTGTTGACCGTGGCTTCGGTGGCGAGCACGCCGACCTTGCGCAGGCGCGTTGCCTGCACCGCAGCGTGCGCCTCGGGCGTAATGACGCCAAGCACGGGCACGGGCGACTCTTGCTGCAGCACGGGCAGCGCCGCCGCCGTCGCCGAGTTACAGGCCACGACGATCAGCTTGGCGCCCCGCTCGACAAGGATCCCGGTCAGCTCGCGTCCGTAGGAAATCAGCTCGTCCTGCGACCGCGGGCCGTACGGGAAACGCCCGGTATCGCCGAGATAGATGACGTCCTCGTGCGGCAAACGCACGAGCGTCGCGTGCAGGACGGTCAGTCCACCCACGCCCGAGTCGAACATGCCAATTGGGGCGTTCGGGTCCATCCGCATAGGGTAGGCGACGCGGATCGCCTCACCTGTTGGTCGCGATCTGGCTCAGTCGTTGCCGCGTTCATGTTTTGACGCCGAGTTTCGCCTAACGTTCCTGTCATGACTATGCAGCCACGCGACCTGATCGGCTATGGCCACACGCCCCCGAAAGCCAATTGGCCTGGTGGTGCACGCGTGGCCGTCAGCTTCGTCCTCAACTACGAGGAGGGTGGCGAGCGCACGCCGTTGCTCGGCGACTCGGAGAGCGAGACCTACCTGACGGAGATTCAAGGCCCCGGAGGACCAGGGCGCGACCTCCTGACCGAATCGATCTACGAGTTCGGTGGCCGCGTCGGCGTCTGGCGCATCCTCGACGCCTTCGAGGAGTACCAGCAGCCGTTGACGGTGTTTGCTGTGGGCAAGGCAATCGAGCTCAACCCCGCCCCTGTCACCGCCGCAGCCGCAGCGGGCCACGAGGTCTGCAGCCATGGCTACCGCTGGATCGATTATCACGAGATGGACGAGGCGACCGAGCTCGACCATCTTCACCGCTGCATCAAGCTGATCACCGACGCAACCGGCGAGCGCCCCTACGGGTGGTACACCGGACGTTTTAGTTACAACACTCGCCGCCTCGCGGCAGAAGAGGGTGGCTTCCTCTACGACTCGGACGACTACTCGGACGAGCTGCCGTACTGGACGCGCGTGGGCGAGAAGAACCATCTCGTGGTCCCGTACACGCTCGACGCCAACGATGCGCGCTTCGCCACGCCGAACGGGTTCCGCACCGCAGACGAGTTCTCGACCTATCTGATCGACACCTTCGAGACGCTCTATCGCGAGGGCGCGACGACACCGAAGATCATGAATGTCGGGCTGCACTGCCGCATCGTCGGACGCCCCGGACGCATCGATGGCCTGCGCCGCTTCCTCGACCACATCGCTGGCCGCGAAGACGTCTGGGTGACGCGTCGCGTCGATATTGCCCGCCACTGGATCGCCGAACACCCACCGCAGTGACCACGACGGTCCGCCTCGGCACGTGCGCGTGGGTGGAGAAGGGCCTCATCGCGGACTGGTATCCGCCCCATACGACGACGGCCGAGGCGCGCCTGCGGTACTACGCCGAACACTTCGACACGGTTGAGGTGGATTCGTCGTACTACGCCATCCCGGCCGAGCGCACGACCCACAACTGGGCTGAGCGCACGCCACCCGGTTTCGTCTTTCACATCAAGGCCTTCGGGCTGATGACGGGGCACGCGGTCCGCCCCGAACAGTTGCCCGTCGATCTGCGCCCACTCGTCGACAAGGTAACGTCGCGCGGCCACGTCGTCCCGTCCGACGCCCTCAGGGACCGCGTCTTTGCCCGCTTCGCACGCTCGCTCGAGCCGCTGCGCCAGGCCGGCAAACTCGGCGGCGTGCTGTTTCAACTGCCACCCTCGGCACTACCGGGCCGCGAATCGTGGCAACGGATCGACCATGCCCAGGCCGCGCTCCCACATACCGAATTGCTGATCGAGTTTCGCCAACGCGACTGGCTCTCCAGTGACCTCCGCGAGGAGACGCTCGACAGCCTGCGTGAGCGCAACCTCACCTACGTCGCGGTCGACGCGCCTCACGTCTCGTCCAACAACGTGATCGAGACCGTGGTGGCCGCAACGACCCAGACTGGCTACGTGCGCTTTCATGGCCGCAACGCCGCTACCTGGAACCACCATGGCGACGGCGCCTCCTCGCGCTTCGACCACCTCTATTCGGACACCGAGCTCGCGGAATGGGTCGAGCCGTTGCGCAAACTCGCCCAGACGACGAGTCGGCTCTACGCGGTCTTCAACACCAACGCTGATACGCAGGGGCCGGACAACGCTGGCCGACTACGGCAGCTGCTGCATGATGCTCAGGTACCCGTCTCGGCCGCATCGGGCCCCGCCCAAGGTGAGTTATTTCAGATCTAATGCGCCGCCTCTTTCCACTCCTCGCCCTCGTCCTCTTCGCGGGCTGCGGCGGCGTCTCACCGTCGAGTACGAGTAGTCCTGCGGCCACGACAGAGACCACAACTACGAGCGCCAACACTGCTGCGACCGCAGCCGTCTTTCCCGCCAAGGCCACCGAGCGCGCCACGGTCGTCCTGTACCACGGCTGGACCGACCTCAAGCCTGACGACTACCTCACCTGGATCGAGCACCTCAATAACGAGGGCGTGACGGTGATCTTTCCGCGCTACCAACAGAGCGTCCTCTCGTCGCCCGAACAGATGCTTACGGATGCAGAGACCGCGACCCGGGACGGCTTTGACAAGGCGCCACCGTCCGGTCCAGTGATCGCCGTTGGCTACTCGCTTGGCGGCGGCTACGCGGTTGTCTACGGCGCCAACGCTGCAGCCTGGAAGGTGCCCGCCCCCGCGTCGGTCTACGTCATCTTCCCGGCCGAGCCGCCGGTCGTACCCGA
>CANKHS010000141.1 GCA_947481755.1 Actinomycetota bacterium
CCACCCTCCAAGATGTTGCGGACCAGCGGATGCAGCTTGAGTTCTTGCAGCAGGTCGTGGACGCTGAGCGACGAGTCGGCCCAGTCGAGGCCCACGACGAGGCCGATCGAGACGTGGTCGGGACCCATCGGATAGATCCACGAGCCACCGAATTCGCGATAGCGGCCAGCACCGCGTAGCGGCCAGCCAAGCGTGTGAATGATGCGATCGAGCGGCTTTTCGACCTTCCACAATTCTTTGACGCCAAGCGCGTAGATCTGCGGGTACGGGCTCGAGACGTCGAAGGCCGTCATCGCAGCTTCGCGCAACTTGCCCTGCGCGCCCTCGGCGAGCACCGTCACCTGGGCCAGCACCTCAGTGGCGGGAGCCGCACCGGGCTTCTCTACGCCTTCTTTGTCGAGACCCTTGACGCCCGTACGAATACCGACGACACGACCGTCCTCGACGAGCAACTCCTGGGCATCCGTCTCGGGCAGCACGTATGCGCCGAGTGCCTCGGCCTGCTCGGCGAGCCACTTGTTGAGAGTCGCGAGCGACAGCGCATGGTTGCCGTGGTTCTTAAACTCGGGCGGCGTCGGCAGCTTGATGTGCCGCTTCTGGCTGGTCAGGAAGTGCACCGACTCCTTGTCGACCGCGCCGTAGGTCGGAAAGTCCTCGTCCTTGAGGTCTGGGAACAGATCGCGCAGCGGCTGCAGATTGACCATCGCGCCACTGAGCGAGTGGCTGCCCACGGCCTTGCCCTTCTCGATCACGACAATTGGCACCTCGCCGAGCTTCTCGAGCGACTCGGGATCGTCGGCCAGCAACTGGCCGAGCTTGACGGCGCAGGCGAGACCCGCAGCGCCGCCACCGACGATGCAGACACCGGCGGGAATCTTGAGGTCTTCGGGTGCTGCCGGCTGATCAACCGCGTTCGCGGGATCGTACGGCGGTGGAAATTCACTAGGAAACGTAGGCATTACCGGCACGATAGCGTGGACGCCCTACGCGCCCGTACAGAGCCGATCCAGCACCAAGCTCAGACCAAAGAGGACATCACAAACCGGGGTTTGTCATGTCCCCCTAGGCGCGCCGCGCGGTGAGTACCCCGTCCATCGTGAACTGGTGGTGCTCCCACATGCGCATGGATGCGAGTTGGCCGTCGCGGGCCGTCATCGCCTCGACAATTCCGGGGTGTGCGTCGTTGCCAGGAGGGAGCGGCAACTCAACTTCGGCGAGCGCGAAGGCGTCGGCGTAAAGCTCGGCGCGACGCTGGCTGATCTCCGAGACCAGCAGGCGATTGCCGGAGGCCGCAGCGATCGTCAGGTGGAAGCGATTGTTGAGGATGCCGACTTCGCTCGTCGTGTGTGGCTGGTTGATCTCGTCCACGAGCTCGCCCAGGATGATCAGCTCGTCTTCCGTGATCAGAGCGGCAGCAAGCATCGTGGCGTGCGCTTCGAGACCGCCCAAGATCTGCGCCTTATTGCGGAACGTCTCCGGATTCGTCGGCGAGGTGCCAGACAAAAACGCCATGTGGCTCGACGCTACGAACGAGCCGCCGAGGCGACCACGATGCGTCTCGAGCAGACCGTCGGCGCGCAATTCGGACAGGGCCGCGCGGACTGTCATGACACCCACGCCAATGCGCTTGGCCAACTCGGTCTCGGCCGGCAGGCGGTCGCCGTCGCGCAGCACCCCAAGAACAATCGCCTGACGAATGCGTCGAGCGACCTCGTCAACGGCCGTCGGGGTGTCGATCGGCTGGAAGACCGCGTCGCGTACGTAGACGGGTTCGTCCTCCCAAACGGTTGTATCGATTTCGCTCATTGGGGTGACTATACGCAACGCGCGTGTCACTTACGAATTATTCGCCCGCGAGCTCGAGCAAAACCTGGCCGGCCTGGACGCCCTGCCCTGCCTGCACATGCACCGTCTCGACCGTGCCGGCGTAGAGCGAGGTGACCTCGTTCTCCATCTTCATTGCCTCGACGACGGCTACGACTTGACCGGCCTCGACGTGATCGCCCTCGGCGACCTCGAGCTGCAGCACCGTGCCCTGCATCGGCGAGATGATCGCGCCCTCGGCAGCCCCGCCCGCGCCACCACTCTGGCGGGCACGGATCCGGTCGCGTGCCTCTTCGGCACCCGCCGCGGCCGGCAGGCGCAGCACCACGTCGTAGCGCCGCCCGTCGACCTCGACAGGGACGTGCCGCGGAATCGTCGTGCCGCTGGCAGAGCCAGTGGGCGCCGTGATCGGCTCATCGGCGAGTGCAGCACAGGCATCGGCCCAGGCGCCCTCAACCAAACCGGCGCAGGTCTCGCCTGCCGCAAACTCGGGTGCGCGCATGACGATGCGGTGCATGGGCAGGAGCGTCTTTGGCCCGACGATCTCGTACTCATCGAGCGCGCGCCGCATGCGGGCAATCGCACGCTCGCGCGTCGTGTCCCAAACGAGCAGCTTCGCAACCATTGGGTCGTAGCGGTCGTTGATCTCGCCGCCCTCCTCCACGCCCGACTCGACGCGGATACCCGGACCGCTCGGCGGTCGGTGGCGGAGCAACTTGCCCGGCGACGGCGTAAAGCCGTTGGCCGGATCTTCGGCATTGACACGACACTCAATCGCGTGGCCACGCATGACGATGTCGGACTGGGCAAACGACAAGGGCTGGCCCGAGGCGACGAGGATCTGCTCGCGCACCAGATCGACACCCGTGACCAGCTCGGTGACCGGATGCTCGACCTGGATCCGCGTGTTCATCTCGAGGAAAAAGAAATCGCCGTGCCGATCGAGCAGGCACTCGACAGTGCCCGCGCCGACGTAGCCGACGGCCTCGGCAGCCGCGACCGCCATCGCACCCATCCGCGCCCGCAACTCCTCGTTGACGGCCGGCGACGGGGACTCCTCGACGATCTTCTGATGCCGGCGCTGCAGCGTGCAATCGCGCTCGCCGAGATGCACCGTGGTGCCGTGCGTGTCGGCCATCACCTGGATCTCGACGTGCCGCGGATCCTCGACGTACTTCTCGACGTAGACCGCGCCGTTGCCAAACCAGGCCTCACCCTCGCGCTTAGCGGCCTCGAGTAGACGCTCGGCCTCGCTCGCCTCGTGCACGACCTTGAGCCCGCGACCACCACCACCGGCCGAGGCCTTGAGCGCAATCGGCCAGCCGTACTGCTCGCCCAACTCGACAACGCGGACGGGGTCCGTGATCTCCTCGGTCGTGCCAGGCACGATCGGTACGCCGGCGTTGGCCATCAGGATGCGCGAGTTGATCTTCGAACCCATCGCGTCGATGGCGCTCGGCGGCGGGCCAATCCAG
>CANKHS010000142.1 GCA_947481755.1 Actinomycetota bacterium
CAGTCCGTCTCTGTGATTGGGAAGACCTCGGGGCTCTTGGCGCCCTCACGCTTGTAGATCATCATCTTGCGGCGGAACTCGCAGATGACTTCTTTGCGCTGGTTGAGGCCGCGCGAGCGGATGCCGACGATGCCGACGTACGGGCGACTCGACGACTCACGCTTCTCTAGGACCTCGGACTCGCACCAGAGGGTGTCACCGACGAAGACCGGGTTGGGCAGCTTGATGTCGTCCCAGGCGAGGTTCGCCATCGCGTTCTCCGACACATCCGTCACCGAGAGTCCCGTGACGAGCGCGATCGTGAACGCCGAGTTGACGAGAATCTTGCCGAACGGCGAGGCCTCGGCGAACGGCGCGTTGAAGTGCGACTGGTTCGTGTTCATGGTCAGGTTCGTGAACCACGTGTTGTCGACCTCGGAGATCGTGCGGCCCATGCGGCTGCGGTAAACGTCGCCCACTTCGAAGTCCTCGTAAAAACGACCTTCCCAACCCTTGACTACGCCCATGATGCTGTTCTCCTGATCTGTCTGAAGTGACTTTTGCAGTTATTCGCGATTACCCGCGTTGCGGGCGAATCTCGGTGAAGATGTCGAGTGGGCACAGGGCCGACACGACGGGGTGCGGGACGTCAACGATCTCCGAGATGCGGAGGTCGACGCTGGCCGAGCAGACGACGTACGCCTGCTCCCGCGTGAGGCCGGCTTCGTCGCCGAGCCATTGGATCATCAGCTCGATTGCGTTCTTGGCGGCGAGTGTCGTATCCATCGGGTGGATACGTCCGTCCTCGTCGATCGGCATGCCGGTGGTCGAGATGTGGCGACGGCCAGCTCGGAAGGCAGGCTCGGTCGACTCGATCAGCGGTGTGGTGGGGCGGTGACGCACGTTGCGGTGCGCCGAGACGCGGATACGCGCCTGGCCGTGCGTCTCGATGGCGCAGCCACAGACCTCGCCGTCACCCTGGGCGAAGTGAATGTCGCCGAGCGACAGCAGCGCACCGGGCACATCGACGGGCAGAAACAGCGTCGAGCCGGTGCGGATCTGCATCACGTCGAGGTTGCCACCGAGCTCGCGTGGCGGAATCGTGCGGACACCGGTCGAGGCGTACGGCTCGTGCGTCGGTGCGGCACCGTCGGCCGTTGGGGGCAGAGCGTCGACTGCGGCCTCGCGCGCCGTCCAGTGAGCCAGGCGCTCGGCAGACGGCGCCACGCCGATTACGCCAATGAAGGCGTCCTCGGGGATCGTAATCCCCGGCAGGCGGCCACTCGATGCGGCGCCATTGTGCAGGCCCCAGGTGACGAGGTACGGGTCGGGGAAGCGGTCGGCGAGTAATCCAAAGCCTGGAATCACCGGCGTCGAGCCGAAGGTGTCGGTGCGGACCTCAATGATGTCGACCTGCAAGACATCGCCGGGTTCGGCGCCCTCGACGAAGATCGGTCCCGTCATCGGGTGGGGCCGATTGAGGTCCATCGCCAGCAGATCGGCATCGACGCTGGTGACGACGACCTGGCCGTCGAGTCCATCGCGGCAGTCGACGAGGATCTCGTCACCATCGGCAACGATGAGCGCGGGTTCGAGGTCGGGGTGCCAGCGGTTGTGGCCCGTCTCGGGAGCCTCGGCCAGCGAACGGCGAATCGGGGGTGCGAGGTGGTGCTCGGCCATCAGCGTGTCAACTCCTCGAGGCGGTCGGCAGCGGCGCGGGCGCGAGCGGCCTCGGCGTCGGTCCAGGTACGGGGCGATGTTAGGTCGTGCACGCTCAAGAGGCCGATGATCTGGCCATCGGCGTCGCGGTTGGCGGTCACGATCTGCGCCTTCATACCGCCGAACATCTCGCGCATCTCGTGATACCCCGGGTCGTCGGTAGCGACAGCACAGTCGTCCTCGATCACCTGACTGGCTCCGGCCTGCATCTTCAAAACGACCGGCTGCTTGGACATGTCGAGGCGCGGGGTGTCGCGAATCGAATGCGTGCCTGGCTCGCAGTGCTCGTAGGCGATCGGAAAGACCGAGGTGTCGGAAATCAGCCGCAGTGTTGCGCGCTGGACGTTGAGGTCGCGCGCGACGGCGGCGAGCTCCGCTTGGATTTCGCTGTCACTCATTGAGCCCAGTCCAGTGTGCTGTCGCGGGTTGCCTCATCGAGCGCGGCCAGCAGGTCTGCCGAGAGCGGCTCATCGAAGGCGGGCAGGACGTCGTCGAGTTGCGCTGCGCTCGATGCGCCGAGAATCGGAGCCGTCACGGCCTCCTGAGCCAGCACCCACCCGACGGCGACACGGGCAGGCGCGAGGCCGGCCTCGTCGCAGAGCGCAAAGATACGCTCGGCCTTTTCGAACACGACGTCGTTCCAATAGCGGCGCCGATACGTCTGGCCCGACATGCCCGGCAGCGAGAAGCGGCCTTCTGGTGGGTCTTGGTCGGGGCGACTACCGCGGTGTTTGGCGGTCAGAAAGCCACCGGCGAGCGGGTTGTACGGGATCACGCCGATGCCCTCCGCCTTGGCGATCGGGAAGGTCGCATGCTCGCAGTGGCGGTGCAGCAGGTTGTAGCGCGGCTGCAGACACGCGAATCCCTCAACGCCGAGGCGCGCTGCGGCAATCGCTGCCCCTGCGGTTGCCGCCGGGCTGAAGTTGCACGAGCCGCCGTAGAGGATCTTGCCTTCGCGGCGCAGGTCCTCGAGCACGTCGAGCGTCTCCTCGACGGGCGTGTGCTCGTCCATCTGGTGGACCTGGAAGAGGTCGATCCAGTCGGTGCGCAAACGCTGCAGGCTTGCCTCGACGCTACGGCGAATGTGCAGACGCCCGTTGCCTCGCTGATGCGCCGCCGGACCCATCGGGAAGTGGCACTTCGTCGCGAGTACGACCTGATCGCGGCGACCCTCAATGATCTTGCCGAGAATCTCCTCGGTCAGACCGTTCGTGGTGATATCGGGCGGAATCGGATACGCATCCGCCGTGTCGATAAACGTAATGCCCGCCTCGAGCGCCCGATCGACAATCCGCGTCGCCTCGGCCTCATTGGCCTGCCGTCCAAACGTCATCGTGCCCAAGCAGGCGCGCGAGACACGAAGCCCAGTACGGCCGAGGTTGACGGTATCCATCAGGAGGCGTCGAGCAGACGCTTACGCGTTGCTGACGTTCTCGCCCTGGAAGTAGCGGATCACGACGTCTGCGGACAGCTCTGGCTGCTCCATCAGATTCGTATGGCCCGAACCCTCAACGATGTAGAACTGGGAGCCGGGGATGTTCTCGTGAATCCAGCGTGCACCGGCACCTTCGGGACCCGCATCGATCGGCGTCAGACA
>CANKHS010000143.1 GCA_947481755.1 Actinomycetota bacterium
AGGTCTCCACGCCGCGCCGGCAGGTTGTCGGGCTCATCCATCACTCGGAGTTTGCCAGAGATTCGAGCAGCCTTGCCAAGCCAGGCGGACCGTCCACCGTCAACGCGGCTGCGGTCCCGAGTTCGGCTGGTGCCTCATCGGAGGCGACCGCAATCGCCACGTCGACGACGGCAAACGCGTCGAGGTCGGTCTGATCGTCTCCGGCGTAGAGCGAGCGCACTATCGTTGGGTGTTCGGCGAGGAGGTGCTGCACCGCCGTGCCCTTGTCCTGCTCCAAGGGAGGTCGCGCCTCGAGGGTCATCCGTCCCCAGCGCCAGCCGAGTCCGGCTGCGGTGATCAACGGGACGGCTCGCGTGACCAACACCTCGCGGGCGAGCGTCGGATCGGGCGCCTCGCGAAGGTGCACCGACAGCGTCGCCCCTTTGTCCTCAACCCAGGCACCAACTTCGGCAGCGATCGGGGCGATCGCTCGCGCTGCCGAGGCCACGATCGGCAGCCACTCCTCGACCCCCGGAGCGTGGTGCAGCACGTCGTCTTCGAGCAGCTCGAGCCCGTGGTTGCCAACAAACCGCACGCCCGCGACGGGTACGAGTCGCGCCGCATCGAACGCCGCCCGGCCCGACACACACGCGACCAAGCCATAGCGCGCGGCAAGCCGCTCAAGCACCTCGAGCGTTGCGGGCAAAACTGCGCTGAGGTCCGGGTGATCAACGATCGGCGCGAGCGTGCCATCAACATCCAGCAAGATCGCACTCCCAGCCGGGTCGAGACGAAACGGTGCGAGGGGATCGGTAGCCATTGGTCGTTAGGATAGAGCCATGGATCTCGAAACCCAGATCGGTCGGGTTGGCGTGCTCCCGTACGTCGCGATCGGCGTGGTCTCTGGACTGTTCGCCGCGATGTTCGGTATTGGCGGTGGCGTCGTGATCGTGCCGCTCCTAATCCTGATTACGAGGATGCCCGCACGGATGGCCGCCGCTACCTCTCTCGCGACGCTGATCCTGACGTCGCTGATGGGCGTGATCCGCTTTTCCGGCAGTGGCCACATCGACTGGGTTGCCGCGATCGTGATCGGCGCGCCCGCCGTCGTCGGCGTCCTGATTGGCATTCGGTTTCAGAAACGCCTGCCCGCCGAATGGCTGATTCTCGGCTTCGGCCTCTTCGTCGTCGCGATCGGCCTCAAATTGGTGTTCGCGCTCTAATGCACCTCGACGCAACCACCCTCTCGCTCGCGATCGCCTGCGGGGTTGCCGCCGGCCTGCTCGCGGGTCTCTTCGGCGTTGGTGGCGGCATCATTTTCGTGCCGACGCTGGTGATCATCTTCTCGTTCCACCAGCTCGACGCCCAGGCAACCTCGCTCGCCGCCATCATCCCCGTCGCCCTGATCGGCGCCTGGCGCCAGAACACCGAGAACCTTGTCTATTGGCGTGGCGCCGTGATCATGGGTGTCGGTGCCGCCTTCGGCGTGCTGATCGGCGCCGAGTTCGCCTTGCGACTCCCCGAGGCCACCCTGTCGCGCGTGTTCGGCATGGTCCTACTCCTGGTCGGCGGCGAGATGATCATCTCGTCGGTCCGCAAGCTAAAGGCCAAGCGAGCCGCCGCCAACTGATGTCCAGAAGGGGTCAGGCCCCTTCTGGACATCGCCGGCGTGCCATCACCCCAGAGTTAGGCGACCTTGCGCGCGAAGATCATCTTGATCATCGACTTGGCGCCACCCGACACGGTCACCGCCATGGAAATCATGAGCGTTGCAGGCTTGCTCGCCGTGGCGCGTGTGACTCGCACGCGGTACGCACGCGGTGCATCCTCGTCACCATCGTCGTCGAACACGATCACGTCGCGTTTGCCGCCTGCAAGCAAAACGACGTCGTAGGCGCCCTTATCGGACTGGTTCGCGAAGGACGGCATGTTTGAGGCGTAGCGGCCGTTACTGCCCAGTTTGAGGTAGGTATTGGCCGAGCACGAGATGGGAGGCGCGGGCGCGGGCAAGTTGAGATTGACCGGACAGGCGATCGCCTGACCATCGATGTTCCAACCGCTCTGGATCCACATCCCAAAGTGCCCACTGGCAGCCTGTGCCGGCGCTGCGGCAGCGCACGCCACAACGAGCACCGCCCCGGTGAGAAGTGCACGACGAACACGGATCTGGCCCATGAGTGGCCTCCTTGCTCTTGTGCCCCGAATGGGGCCACGAGCCCAACTCTCTCAAAAGCCCGTAGCCATTACAAGGGGGTCACTCGTCGGGCCGCCGCTGCCAATAGAGGTCCGTAAGGGGTCAGGCCCGATCTGGACATTTGATAGACGAGCTAGCTCGTCAGCCAATGTCCAGATCGGGCCTGACCCCTTACGGACATCAGCGACCGAGTTGGCGGTCCGCGTCTTCTTTGATCGCCAGCAAGATCGAGGGGTCGCGCAGCGTCGTTGCGTCTCCGAGGTCTTTGCCCTCGGCGATGTTCTTCAGCAGGCGGCGCATGATCTTGCCGGAGCGCGTCTTGGGGAGGTCGGGGGCGAACAGCAGGAGGCCCGGGCGGGCGAACTTGCCGATGTCTGCGGCGACGTGGGCGGAGAGGTCTTTGCGGAGCTCCTCCGATGGCTCGTTGCCATCGCGCAAGATGACGAAGGCCGCGATCATCTCGCCCTTGATTGGGTCGTCCGCACCAGTCGCAGCGGCCTCGGCAACAGCCGGATGGCCCACCAACGACGACTCGATCTCGGTCGTCGAGATGCGATGGCCCGCCACGTTGATGACATCGTCGACGCGTCCGAGCAGCCAGATGTCGCCATCGGCATCGGTGCGGGCACCGTCGCCCGTGAAGTACACGGTCGGACCATACTGGCTCCAGTAGGTGTCGATATAGCGCTGGTCGTCGCCCCAAATCGTCCGCAGCATCGAGGGCCACGGGCGCTGCAGTGTCAGGTACCCACCGCCGCCGATGGCGACCTCGTTGCCCTGCTCATCGACAATCACGGGCTTCATCCCTGGCAGTGGTCCAATCGCTGAGCCAGGTTTGGTCGTCGAGAGCCCTGGCAGTGGCGAGAGCACGATCGAACCCGTCTCGGTCTGCCACCACGTGTCGACAATCGGGCAGCGTTCGCCGCCGACGTGCTCGTGGTACCAAATCCACGCCTCGGGATTGATCGGCTCGCCGACCGTGCCGAGCAGGCGCAGCGACGAGACGTCGTACTTCTCGACGGCGGCCTCACCGGCCTTGATCAGCGCGCGAAT
>CANKHS010000144.1 GCA_947481755.1 Actinomycetota bacterium
CCCCGACATCGAGTCGTAGGAGTTGATCCCGAGTCGTAGCCCCGTCAACTGATCCAGCGTGGAACCTTTGAGTTCCGTGGCCCCGAGGAGCAGGCTGCGGTATCCCGGTGATTCGTCGGCGTACTCCGCCGACACGGGAGCAGCAAGCGCTTCGATCGGGAGGCCGGCGTCGCGGGTCCGAACGTACGGGAGTCCACACAGAAACAACAGCGCCGGTTCGCCCGCCGCGATCGAGGCCAAGTCGGCGAGCTCGCCTTCGGCGGGATCGGTGATCTCAAGGCCGAGCCGACGGTTGAGCTCGGCTACGACGGCACGCTGATAGACGAGCAGAGCGCCGCCCAAAAAGGCATGCGCTCGCACAGATCTAGCGGCGGCCGCGCGCGGCGTTGCGACGACGAAGCGCCTTGCGGACGCGATGCGGCTTTGGGGCCGACGTGTTCTTCTTCTTGGTGCGCTTCATCAGAGTCCTCTCGAACGGAACGCAGGCAGCGTACCTGTCCTCAGCCGATCAGGCCGCGGGCAGCAAGTCCGGCCCGCACCACATCGCGCTCAACATCCGTTGCATTGACCAACGGGAGCCGCAGATCGCCGACGTTAAAGCCGAGCAATTCCATCGCCGTCTTGACGGGAATCGGGTTGACAGTTACGGATAGCGCCTCGTAGAGCGGCGTCAGGTCGGCATCAATCGCCCGAGCCTGATCCTCGTCACCAACGTCGGCTGCAGCCTGCATGTCCAACATCTCGCGACCCGCAACATGACTCGCCACACAGATACCGCCCACGCCACCGAGCAACGCAAACGGCAGCACGAGATCGTCGTTACCCGCGTAGAGCGCGAGTCGACCGGCCTCCACAATCTGGCGAGCCTCGTCAAGATCGGTGACTGCTTGCTTGACCGCGATGACGGTATCGATCTGCGCGAGTCGGTCAATGTCGGCCGGCGACAGGTGCAAGACGACGCGCTGGGGAATGTTGTACAGCACGATCGGAAGGTCACCGGCAGCCTCGGCGATTGCACGGGTGTGCGCCTCGATGCCAGCAATGGGTGGCTTGTTGTAATACGGCGTGACGGCGAGGAAGCCGGCGACGCCCTCAAAGCGGGCGGCCTGCTTGGTCAGATGCACGGAATGCGCGGTGTCGTTGGAGCCCGTACCCGAGATCACGGGGACGCGCTCCCCGACTGCACCCGCGACAGCCTCGGTCAGTGCCAACTTCTCTGCGTCGGTTAGCGTCGATGCCTCGCCGGTTGTACCGTGCACGACGAGACCTTCGGAGCCATGCTCGATCAGGTACTCGCCAAGGCGCACTGCCTCGTCAAGGTCAATTGAACCGTCGGCTGCGAACGGCGTCACCATTGCTGTCAAAATTCGGCCAAAAGGCGCCTGCATATCCACTCCCGATCGCGGTCGCGGCAGCATAACGGGTAGATCTGTGCATGCGACCACTCAACGTGCCAAACTTTGTCGCGGAGAGAGTCAAAGGAGGATCACATGGCCGCTAACCCGGTTGCAAACGCGGATCTGATTACCAGTGCCGCCCTTGAAGAGAAGAGCAAGCTGCGCCGGCACTTTGGCCGCTTCGACATCTTCTTCTTCCTGATCTGCACGATCGTCGGTGTCGACACACTCGGCCAGGTTGCCGTCGAGGGAGCCCAAGGCTTTCTCTGGCTGATCTTTCTCGCCGTCTTTTTCTTCATTCCCTACGGTCTCCTGGTCGCGGAGCTTGGTGCGGCCTTCACCGAAGAGGGCGGAGCCTACATCTGGACGAGGATGGCTTGGGGACGCGGTGTTGCTGGCGTCAATGCCGTCTTCTACTGGTTTTCAAACCCGGTCTGGATTGGCGCCACGCTCGCGCTCTTGGCTGTCGCGACCATTCAGAACTACATCTGGCACTTCGACGACGGCACGATCGCGTTCTACATCGTGGGCCTGGTCTATATCTGGTTCTCCGTCTGGTCGGCCATTCTCTCGTTCGGTGTTGGCAAGTGGATCCCCACAATCGGAGCATGGTGTCGCATCTTCGTAATCGGCATGTTCTCGATCACCACCGTCATCTACGCCATTCAGAACGGACTCAACTTCCCTTCGGGCGGCGACTTCTCGCCCACGTGGGGTGCCTTCATCGCGCTTGTTCCGCTGCTGTTCTTTAACTTCGTCGGCTTTGAATTGCCGAGCGCCGCCGGCGACGAGATGAAGGACGCCCAGAAGGACGTTCCCTTCACAGTCCTGCGCGCCATGTTCACTTCGATTCTGCTGTACGGACTTCCGGTGCTCGCGATCATCTGCGTGGTGCCCGCCGACGAGATCTCCGGCAAGGGCGTCTCGGCGTTCCTCGACGCGGTGGATACGGTCTTCACGGTCTACGGTGGTGCTGCCGATGTGCTGGTCAAGATCGCGGCGATCATGTTTATCCTTGCGGTCGTCTCGAGCGCAAGCACGTGGCTGATGGGCTCGGATCGTGCGCAGGCGATTGCCTCGATCGACGGCACGGGTCCGAAGTGGCTCGGCCGCTTCTCGTCGAAGTACGGCACTCCACTTAACGTCAACGTGGTCTCGGGCATCCTCTCGACGATCGTGTTCCTCGCAGCGGTCAAGATCGGCGAAGGCAGCGCCGCAAACGCTTTCAACGTGATGATTGGCATCGTCCTGCTGTTCACGACAATCAGCTACATCGTGATCTTTCCGGCCTTCATCAAGCTCCGCCGAAGCCACCCGAACACCCACCGCCCTTACAAGGTCCCAGGTGGCATGGTCGGCGTCTGGATCTGCGGATTGATCACGACCTTTTGGGCTGTGCTGGCATCGATCTCGGGCATCTTCCCCGGCTTCCTTGCTGAAGGTGAGTTGATGAGCGATTCGTGGCTGCCCGAGGGAGTCAGCCGAGCGCAGTACACGACGTACGCCTTCGTGGCGATTGGTATCACGCTTGCCGTGGGCATCATCTTCTACATCGTCGGCGGCAAGACCCGCCGCGAGCTCGTTTCTGATCCCGAGAATCCGGTCGCGGGCGACTAAGACGACTACGACCGTCTGTCCTGGCTTCGGCTGGGACAGACGGAGCTAGTCGAGCAGGAGTTCGAGCCCGACGTGCAGGCCTGGAGCGAGCGTGCGAATGCCGCGGATCGCGAGCAACGCGCCCGGCACGAAGGCCTCTCGGCTGGTCGTGACATTGCGGATCTCGAGCGTCTGGGCGGAGC
>CANKHS010000145.1 GCA_947481755.1 Actinomycetota bacterium
CCAACGGGCTGACGAATCGTCTCGGTGTCGACCTTCGTGGCAACGCCTTCGAGGATGCGTCCCTGCATCGTCGTCGGGATTGCGCAGGCGGCCTCGACCATCTCGATCATGCGGCCAACCTCGGCCTGCGCGTCGGGGTACGTCTTGCCCATCTCGCGAGTCGCCGTCCCGGCGATCTCGTCGGCGCGCTGCACGAGCTGCTCGCGGAACCCGAACAACCAGCGGGCACGCTCAATCGTGCTGGTGGCCTTCCACGCGGGGAAGGCGGCGCGGGCAGCCTGGACCGCAGCGTCGACGTCGTTGGCGCCCGACAGTGGAACCTGAGCCAGCACCTCACCCGTAGCCGGGTTGGTGATGTCGAGCAGCTCGGAGCTGGTCGACGGTACCCAGCCACCGTTGATGTAGTTCGGCAGGATCTTCGTTGCGGTAGCGCTCATAAGTCGTTGCACCTCAAGGGACGTTGATCCCCGGATGCTACAAGCGACTGCTAACTGGCGGTGCGCTCCATCAACTGACGCTTGACCCGGGCGAGGATCGCACCGACGCTGCGCATCCGCAGGGGCGACACAACGTCGGCGAGACCCATCCCGGACGCGAAGTCTGAGGGGGTCGCGAGGATCTCGTCAACGCTGCAACCATCGAGGCCGGCGTGGATGATGCCGGCGAAGCCCTTCGACGTCGGCGCCTCATCCGGGGCGGCGAAGAAGAGGTGGACGACATCGCCCTCGAGTTCGGTCTGCACGAACAGCGGTGTCTGGCATTCGTGGACCCGCTCGAGCTCGGCTCCCTGCAGGCGCTCAGGAAGATCGGGCAGGTCGCGCGAGTACTCGAGCAGCAGGTCGAGTCGCTCGGTGCGATCAACCTCGGCGAACTCGTCGACGATCGCCTGTAGCCGGGGAGGAAGGGTGTTACTCACCGGGTCTAGACGCTCGGCTTCTCGATCGGCACGCGTACGGCGTTGCCCCATTCGACCCACGAGCCGTCGTAGTTGCGGACGTGCTCGAAGCCGAGCAGGTGGGTGAGGACGAACCAGGTGTGGCTCGAACGCTCGCCGATGCGACAGTACGTAATGACCTCGTCGCCATCTTGCAGACCCTGCTCGTCGCCGTAGATCGCGCGCAACTCGTCGGCGCTCTTAAACGAGCCATCATCGTTGGCAGCCCGCTTCCACGGCACGCTCTTCGCCGTGGGCACGTGGCCACCGCGCTGTGCGCCCTCTTGCGGGTAGTCCGGCATGTGCAGGAGCTCGCCGGAATACTCACCGGGCGAGCGTACGTCGACCAGCGGACCGTTGCCAATGTGGGCGAGGACATCCTCTTTAAAGGCACGGATCGTCGCGTCATCGCGCGGCACGACCGGATACTCGCTCGGCGTGACAGGCTCAACGTCGGTCGTCATCGCACGACCTTCGGCAACCCACTTGGCGCGACCACCATCGACGAGGCGGACATCCTCATGGCCGAACAGGCTAAAGACCCAGAGGGCGTACGAGGCCCACCAGTTGAAGTTGTCGCCGTAGATGACGACCGTCGTGTCGCGCGAAATGCCGCGCGCCGCGCACATGGCAGCAAAGCCCTCAGGGCTGATGTAATCGCGAGTCGTCGGATCGTTGAGGTCGAGATGCCAATCGATCTTCTGGGCACCAGGGATGTGTCCCGTGTGGAACAGCAGCACGTCCTCGTTCGACTCCAACACCACGAGACCAGGCGTGCCCAGGTTCTCCTCGAGCCACTGGGTCGTTACGAGACGAGCAGGGTGGGCGTAGGACTGGAGCTTGGTGTCAGTATCGGCAGAGAGCGTCATAGGATCCTCGAATAGATGAGTGGGTCACGTCGCGCACACGTGAGAATGGTAGGAGCGCTTGGCTGTTTTCGGGTCAGACAGGAGCAAGTCGGTCCACGATCTCGTCAAGCGGCCGCCAGAAGACTCGCCGGGCAATTCTCGACGTCTGTAGGGCGGAGAAGTGGCCGAAGGACATCGAGCGTGTCGAGCGCAGAAGCTCGAGCGTGGACGGGTGCGGTGCGATGCTTCGTGCGATCTCTTTGGCACCTCGGCTACCGACAACCTGATCGCGGTCACCGACGACAAGGGCGACGGTGATCGACGGTGAGAGCACGAGCGGGTCGGGATTGCGTCGTCGTACGAAGTAGGGAAACACGCCATAGACGGCTGCTGGAGCCGGGATCTTCCACGCCTCCGACTCGGCGGCCGCGATCACGCAGAGTCCGGCTCCATAGCTGTAGCCGGCGAGGATCAGTGGGCCACAATCGTCGCCCAGTTCCGCGAGGCCCTCGCGCAGGCTCGATTCCGCGTTCGCGAGCATCTGCTTGCGGCTGGCACGGACGCTGCTTTGGTAGCGCGGAAACACGACGGCCACACCGGAGTCCGTCAGGTGCTGGATCCAGGCGAGGTAGTTGCGCGGCGAGCGGTCACTCCATCCGTGCAACAACGCGACGGTTGCCCGTGGCGCGCCTGCGGGCAGAAATAGGTCGGCCGCTCGCTGTGTCTCGAGTCCGGTGCACGCGCCGCGCAGCGAGTTGAGGGCTAGGGAGGGGAGCAACGTCTGCACGATCTACTCTCTTCTTCGCTCAGCACCGACAGGACGGCCTGTTCCGAGGATTTCTCGTGCCGGAGTTAGGGCCCCGCGAGTCGGTCGATGATCCGATCGAGTGGCACCCAGAACGCACGCTGAGCGGCGCTGTCGGTCCGCTTGGCCGACAGGTGATCGAAGGCGAACGCAGAGGTCGACGAGAGGGCGCGAATCGTGGTGGGATGCGGCGCGATCGCAGCGGCCAATGCGGCTGCACCAGAGCCGCCAACGACAGTGTCGCGATCGCCCACGAGCATCGTCACGGGCGTCTCTTGGGGCACCGTGCCGAATGGTTCGGGTACGACCGGCGGCTCGGCCGGGAAGATGACGTAGACCGACGCGGGGGCGGGCACCTTCCAGGCTGCAGCGTTGGCGCCGTAGACGACTGCGTAGCCACCGCCAAGCGAGTAGCCAACCGCGATCACGGGACCGGATGGTGGCGCTTTGTCAAAGCCGTCCCGGGTGGCGGTCTCTGCATCCGTAAGCATCTGTTCGGGCGACGAAAGGACGCTCTGTTGGTAGCGCGGAAAGATCACCGTCACGCCCTCGTTATTGAGGTGCTCGATCCAGGTGAGGTAGTCGTC
>CANKHS010000146.1 GCA_947481755.1 Actinomycetota bacterium
AGACGAAGATCATCGTCAAGGGTGACCATGTGACGGTCGATCTGACCGGCTCAAACGCCGAGGTTCCGACGGGCTACAACGTGCCATTCGAGGGGTCGCTGCTGGTTGCCGCGTACTTCGCGATTCGTACGATTCTGCTCGATCAGGATCGTCTCGACGAGCCGGTGCCTCAGAACGACGGCATCTTCCGTTGCGTCAGCGTGATTGCACCGAAGGGGTCGATCTTTAATCCGAACTTCCCCCGCGCCTGCTTCTCGCGCTTCAACCAGTGCCAGCGCGTCGTGGACAACACGATCGTCGCGCTGTCGAAGGTTGTGCCGGATCTGGTCACGGCCGGCAACTCCGCCGCGATTCACTTCTGCTCGTACGCGGGCTTCATCCCCGAGAAGGGCGAGTACTGGCTCTACCTCGAGGTCAATGAGGGCTCGTACGGTGGTCGTAAGGGCCGCGACGGTATGGACTCCGTCGACTGCCTGATGGCGAATACGCGTAACAACCCGATCGAGGAGCTCGATATGCGCTTCCCGATGCGGACCGAGCGCTACGAGCTGCGTGACGAGCCGGCAGCGCCGGGTCAGTGGCGCGGCGGTGTCGGCATTGTGCGCGTCAACCGGTTCCTTGAGCCGGGCGCGTACTCCTGTGAGGGCGATCGTCATACCGATCCCCCGCGCGGCATCTTCGGCGGCTATGACGGCCTGCCGGCGATGGTGCGTCACCACAAGGCCAAGGGCGGCTTCGAGGAGATCCCGGCAAAGGTGACGGGCTTCATGTGCGAGGCCGGCGAGGCCATCGAGCTGATCGAGCCGAGTGGTGGTGGCTACGGCAACCCCCTCAAGCGCGATCCGAAGCTGGTCCGCGAGGACATCCTCGACGACTTCACGTCGGTCGAGCTGGCCCGCGAGGCCTACGGCGTCGTGGTTGACCCGAAGACCTTCGAGGTCGACCTCGTCAAGACGAAGAAGCTGCGTGCGCAGCTGCAGAAGAAGCGTGGCCGCAACTTCCAGGGCGAGCTGCTTTCGCTCGTCAAGTTGCCGCACCGCATGGCCATCTCGCCCCACACGGGCAAGAAGGTCGCTGCACGCCGCTAGGTTCGAATCGTGAAGGGGGCGGCGACTTCGGTTGCCGCCCCCTTTTTCACGCCTCCGTCCTTACCCGATCCCGGCTAGCCTCTCTCGTATGCGCAGACCACTCGAAGACGTCACCATCCTCGCGATCGAGCAGTACGGCGCTGGCCCCTGGGGCACGGTGCATTTGGCCGACCTGGGCGCGCGCATCATCAAGCTCGAGGATCCCGGCAGCAAGGGCGACATTGGTCGCTATGTGCCGCCGTTCCAGGAGGGCGAGGACTCGCTGTTTTTCGAGACCTTCTGCCACAACAAAGAGTCGATTTCGATCGACCTGCGTTCGCCTGAGGGTCGCGCGACCTTCGAGCGACTCGTGCCGAGTGCCGATGCCGTGTTCTCGAACCTGCGTGGCGATGGTCCGGGCAAGCTCAAGATTCTCTACGACGATCTCAAGCACCTCAACCCCGCGCTCGTCTGCTGCTCGCTGAGCGGCTTTGGCATGACGGGTCCGCGTGCGGCTGAGGGTGGCTACGACTACATCGCTCAGGGCATGGCTGGCTGGATGAGCCTGACGGGCGATCCCGACGGCCCGCCGACGAAGAGCGGCCTGTCGCTCGTCGATATGTCGACGGGCTACGCAGCCGCCTTGGCCCTGATGTGCGCCCTCTGGCGCGCACGCCGCGACGGTGAGGGCTGCGATGTCGACGTCTCGCTGTTTGAGACCGCACTCAATCTCGATATGTACGTCTCGACGTGGCATCTGTCGCGCGGCTGGGAGCCGATCCGCACGCGCAATTCGGCTCACCCCTCCGTCGTGCCGTTTGGCAACTTCCCCACCTCTGATGGCTGGGTCGTGATTGCCTGCCCGAAGCAGAAGTTCTTCGAGAAGTTGGCAGGCGCGATTGGGATTGAGTGGATGCTCGCGGACGAGCGCTTCGCCACGATGGCGGCGCGCCTCGAGAATCGCGATGCGTGCACGGCCGAGCTCGAGCACGTGCTCACCACGCAGACGACCGACCACTGGTTGCCGATTCTTGCTGCTGCCGATGTGCCGAGCGGCCCGATCTACTCGGTCGCCCAGGCTGTTGCCGATCCTCAGACGATCGCCCGCGATCTGATCGCCGAGACGGAACACCCGGTGCTCGGCACCGTGCGCCAGGTGCGTTCCCCACTGCGGATGCCAGGCGCCGCCGAGAAGCTCAACCCCGCTCCGAAACGCGGCGAGCACACGCGGCTCGTGCTGCAGCAGCTGGCGGGCATGGACGACACCGAGATCGACGCGCTCGCCCAGGCTGGTGCCTTCGGCGACGTCGAGGTTTAAAAGGAGCCCTGATGGCCAAGTCTTTCACGATCGACCGAGACCGCTCGACGCAGCGCATCGAGAACGACATCGAGACGCTGGGCGGCCCCGACTTCACCGAAACCGACGAGGCGATTCGTCGCTACGCCTACACCGATGTCTACGAGAACACGCTGCAGTACTTCACGCGCGAGCTTGAGAAGATTGGTTTTAGCGTCTGGCGCGATCCGGTCGGCACGCTGATTGCCTCGAACGTTCCCAAGGGCGCACCCGCCTTCGGTATCGGCTCGCACTGCGACTCGAACCGCAACGGCGGCAAGTACGACGGCACGCTCGGTGTCGTCACCGCTCTCGAGGTCTGTCGTCTGGCGCAGGAGTCGGGTCAGCACATCCCGCTGCGCCTGATCTCCTTCCTTGAGGAGGAGGGCTCGGGCTTTGGCCAGATGCTGCTCGGCTCGCGGATCATGCTGCAGCGCGTCACCGAGGAAGAGCTGAAGACCACGATTCTCGCCCCCGACGGCACGTCGTTCTGGGACTCGGCGAAGGCCGCGGGCTATGAGCCCGAGCGCTGGCAGGAGTCGATCAGCGAGATCGACGGTCTGACTGGGTGGATCGAGGTCCACATCGAGCAGGGCCGTGTTCTGCAAGACACGGGTAACCGCATCGGCGTCGTGCATGCACTGCCGGGTTACGTCCACGGCGACTTCCACTTCACCGGCCGCGCCGACCATGCGGGCGCGACGCCGATGGACTTCCGTGTCGATGCTGCCCTCCCGGCCGCCGAGACGATCCTCGAGGTCGAGCGAC
>CANKHS010000147.1 GCA_947481755.1 Actinomycetota bacterium
CCGGCGAAGATTCTCGGCTTCGAGAATTCGGATCGTCCCGAGTCGCTCGAGCGTCTGATCATGGCGTGTGGTGCCGAGCCGATCGACTATCCCGCCAAGGTCAAGTGCTGTGGCTTCCCGATCGTGTTGGCCCGCGAAGACGTCGCTCTGGGCGAGCTCGTGCAGCCGCTCGAGCAGGCGATGGATGCTGGTGCCGATGTCATCGTCACGCCGTGTCCGCTCTGCCATCTTTCGCTCGACGCCTGGCAGCGCAAGGCCGCAGCCTTCTCGGGTCGCGAGTTTGGTATTCCGATTCTGCATCTCGCCCAGCTCTTGGGTGCGGCTGCCGGCATCGAGGAGTCCGAGCTCAAGTTCAAGCGCCACGTCACGCGCCTGAGCCCGTCGGTCAAGGCCAAGCTGCAGGTGCCGTCGGTCGTCGGTACAAAGGTCTAGTACGCGACGAGTCGTTTCGTCGGGTAGCCTTGGCGAAATGACACGGCCGGAGACAGCACAGCGATGATCGGACAGCTCTCGAAGCTTGCGAGTTCGGGTCAGCGTTTCGCGACGCAGGGTGTCTCGGGCGCACTGATTGCGAGTGCGACACGTGGGCGCACGGTCGAGACCGTCGCCGACCTCGGTGGCTTGTCGGTTTCGACGCTAATCGAGCGGGTCGGCACGGGCATGTTTACGGCGATCGATTTTGCGATTAGCCAGTTTGCGACGGATACCGCGGTGCGGGCCGATGTCACGCGCATCGTGCGTCGCGACCTCGACGATCGGGCGCTCGAACGCCAGTTGGTGCGCGACGTCGCGTGGCGTAGTGCCGCGCGTGGCGCGGTCAGTGGTATCCCGGCAGTGATCCCGGCGGCCGGCACGGTCATCGAGCTCGCCGCGGCCGTGGCCGACTCGCTGGCGATGACGGTCACCGAGGCGCGAATGGTGCTCGCACTCGCACACCTGCGGGGTCTCGATGTGCAGGCGACAGAGTTGCGACGCCTCGACATCATGATCGTGCTCGGCATGGCGGCGGGTGCGGCCGAGATCGATGGCGATGTCATCCGCATTGGCAAGGAAGAGTTGTCGATCGATGTGCTGCGCAGTGGCACGATGCCGCCAGAGACCGCGGTTGCACTCGGTTCGGCAATCGGTGCCGACGTCGTGCGCAAGGTGGCGCGGCGTCGCACGAGCGGCATCCTCATCCGCCTCTTGCCGGGCGGCATTTCGATCGTTGCTGCGGCGTGGTCCGACTGGCGTCTGACACAGAGTGTGGGTCGGCAGGCTGTCGAGTACTTCGACCTGGTCGCACCCATGCAACAGCTGGCTGTTTCTACGCGTTCCTAGCGCGGCAGCTCTCGCCATGATCGGTGCATGCACCGGCACCGCTCAATCATCCTCGTCATCGTCGCGCTCATCGCCGCGGTCGTCATCGCGCGACAGGTGCAGGCCCCGACGAGCCCCGCCCAATCCGACGGCCCGATTGCAGCCGGGCCAGGCCTCGTGCTCGACGTGCTCGACGGCGACACCGCCCGCATTCGGATGGCGGGCTACGAGGGCTCGGTGCGCATCGTCGGCATCGACACGCCCGAGATCGAACATCCCGGCAAGCCAGCGGGCTGCTTTGGCTACGAGGCTGCAGCCGCTGCCACGGCATGGCTGCAGGGACGCGTCGTCGATGTCGTGCCAGCCAGAGAGCAGCGCGACCACTTCGGCCGACTCTTGGCGCGCGTCGTGCCGCGCGATGGTCCGATCGCCGGCCGCGACCTCGCGCGCGTATTGGCCCTGTCGGGCTTCGCGCGCGAGTTGCCGATGGCACCCAACCTCGACGACGCCGGCCCGCTCGCCGACCGCGTCGCCATTGCCCGGCGGCTGGGTCGAGGTCTGTGGAGCGCCTGCAGCTTTGCGACTGCCTTCCCCGGCAAGTAAGCGATAAGTAGGCCTGCCGCTGCCAAGTACGCTGTGGGTGTGTTCTTCCTCCCGCTTGCCGGTCTTGCTGCCCTTGGTGCGGCCGCTGGCGTGGCCGAGGCCCGCTCGGTGGTCCGCCTCGACCGCACGGTCTCGATCGAAGGTTTGCCCGCCGACCTCGACGGCCTCCGGATCGCCCACGTCTCCGACCTGCATCTCGGCGCGCCGGGCGTCAACCTCGCCGCCGCTCGCCGCGCCTTCGCGCTGGTGCAGGACGCCGCGCCCGATCTGATCGCCATCACCGGCGACCTGCTCACCCACCCACGCGGCACCGCAGACCTGATGGAGTTGCTCGACGAGCTCGAGGCGCCCCTTGGTGTCTACGCCACGCTCGGCAATCACGACGTCGGCGATGTGCGCGACCCCTTCTCGCGTGCGGGTGAGATCCCCGACCTCGCCAGCGTCGGTGTCGAGCTGCTGCGCAACCGCACGCTCACGATCACCGAGGGCGCGGCCACGATTGCCATCACCGGTTTCGAGCCACACAAGCCCGAAAGCGAGGGCCACAGCCTGCCGCCGGGTGTGGCCTGGCCCGAGCAGACGGCCGACCTCAACCTCGTCCTCGCCCACTACCCCGACGTCTTCGATGTAGCCCCGGCCGACGCCAACGGCCTCGTCCTAACGGGCCACCTGCATGGCGGCCAGATCTGCGTGCCCTGGCCAACCGGCCGCCTGCGCCTCTCGCAGTTCGGGCATCGCTACGCCGAGGGCCTCTACCACCGCGACGCCCTCACCATGCACGTCTCGCGTGGCGTGGGCACGACCTTCGTGCCGTTTCGCTTCTTCGCCCGGCCCGAGGTGACGGTATTGCGGGTGGTGGGGTAGCTCGGGGACCTGAGCTTCGGCGTGCCCCTATCCAGAGCCCGTCAGACACCTCAAACCAAGCCGACGCGTTCATCCTTCCGTTGCCTCCAGCGCCCGGGCTACCCGGTGTGGTGTCGGTCGCGGCGAATCGGTGCGTTGAAGTAGGTGGTGGGGAAGGGCTCCGCGGCGAGCGTGTAGTGCCACCACTCTTCGGGAAGGTTCGTGAAGCCCGCCCGCGTCATCGCGTTCACGAGGATCGCCCGGTTGGCGGTCTGCGTGGGAGTGATCGTGGGGTTGGCCGTGTTGGCCAGCGGGTCGAAGCAGTCGTAGCCGGTGCCCATGTCGATTGAGGTGTCGGCGAAGCGCTTTGCGACCGGCTCG
>CANKHS010000148.1 GCA_947481755.1 Actinomycetota bacterium
ACCACGCCGAGCGCCCCGTCTTTAAGCGGCTCCACGAGGCTGGCGTGATGATCCTCTCAGACGTGATCGTTCAGAGCATCGGCCCCGGTGCGGTCACGATCGTCGGCCGCTACGACGGCGTCGAGCGGACCCTCAAGGCACCCGTCGTCCTGCATGCCGGACGCCACATCGCCAACGATGCCCTCTGCCTCGAACTGACCGAGCGCGGCATCGATGCGCGCCCTGTCGGCGATGCCCGCTCGCCTCGTCGCTGGGAGGACGCCATCCACGATGGCTACCTGACCGGCGCGGCGATCTAGCGGTCAGCGCCCGCCGAGATCGCCGCTGAAGCCGATGCGAATGCCGGTGTCTGCGGCAATCGCAGAAGCCGGCTCGGGCACATCCGCAACGGCAAACCGGCGATGCTCGTTGCCGTCGGCCTTGCCGTCACTCATCGTGCGCGTAGCGAGGCGAGCGTACATCTCTTCCAGCAGCGCCGGCACGTAGCGAGCGCTACGAAAGTCACCGCGGTCGTGCACCGCTACGAAGTGCTCCAGCAGTGCGGCCTCAACGGGCTTGGGCACCGCGATCTGCAGATCCGCCGCACCACGCTCAAAGATCGCAACGAGCTCGTCTGCCGTGTAGCGCGGAAACTCGAGGGCAGCGGCGCGGGCATAGACAAATGCGGGGTAGTGCACTGCAATCGCATCGACCGCATCCGTGGGGCCAGAGACGATGCAGGCGAAGGGGACGGGACGCGCTTCGACTGCCGCCGCGATCGCTGCCAAGGCGACGATCCCTTGATCCTCGGGCACCAGTGGAATCAGCTGCTCGGCATCGTCGACAAAGAGCACACCACCAGTGGCGGCGGTCACTGCCGCCTGGACGCGAGCCTGCGTCTCCTCGGCGGTCGCGCCAACAAGATCGCCTCGCTGCACCTCCACGACCTGCCCCGTCGGCAACAGTCCGAGGGCAACGTAGAGCCGGCCAATCAGCGCGGCGACCTGGTCCTCCCCCGTGCCCGGATCGCCCATAAACATCAGATCGAGATCGTGCGCAATGATCGGCTCACCATCAGTCACCCGCACGCTATTGAGCTGATGAATCGCCACGAGCCGCTCGACGCCAGCCTTGACAGGAGCAAGCCCCACCAGCGCATCGAGTTCGGCCAAGAGGTCAGGAATCGCATCGGTAGCCACGGCCGAACTCTACCCACAGCCAGCCGCTACGCCGTGATCAGCCCCCGACGATCGCGGCAACACCTGCCAACGCAATCACCGCACCGATGCGTTGCGTCAACGCGAGGTGCTCTCCGAGTCGGATCCGTGCCAAGAGAATGGTGACGACCGGGTACAAGCTCGCCAATACGATCGCGAGACTAAAGTCGCCAACCGACGAGGCGTAGGCGAAGAGCAGTAGCCCCATCGTGTCCATGATGCCGATCGGTGCGATCGCGCGAAACGCGCCTTTTGGTGGTTTGCTCGCTCCTCGCACGCGGACGACGAACAGTGCCACCAGCAGAATTGGCAGTGACACGCTGCGCTGAGCCGTGACACCCCAAAGCCCGGATTGGTCAGAGGCAGCATCGAGCGCGATGTACATGATCGTGCCGACGAGAATTGCGCACAAGGCAATCGGCACCGCGCCGTACTTGCCGTGCTTCGAATCGCCTTGAGAGGCGTGCCGACTCACCAGCACCACGCCGGTGATGGCGAGAGCCAAGCCAATCACCTGGAGTGCCGCCGGACGTTCGCCATTCTTAAACACCGCAAACAGGACTGGGCCGGCGGACGACATCGCCAGAATCGGTGCGATCACACCCATCGGGCCACGCGAGAGTGCTGCGTAGAACAGCACGTGCCCACCACTTCCGGCGATACCAGCCACGATTGCAGGGATCCAGATGTGCCAGCCTGGAAAGGCATCCCGGAAAAACACCATCGGCACGAGCAGCACCAACGTACCGACGATCTGGGCGAAGGCGGCGACGACGAGTGGGCCGACAAACCGCGCACGGAGCGCAGCCTGGAAGTCCGCCACGCCCCAGATCACGGATGCACTCAGTGCAAGAAGGGGCGCCAGCATCAAACCAGCCTATCGGCTTCGTTAGGGCGCGACGCCGAGGGCGGCCGCGAGGCCAAGCCGTACGTCATGAAAGTTCTCGAACGGGAGGTACGCGTAGCCCTCGCTCTCAAGGTGCTCGGCGAGCGATGCGCGGGCGAAGCGAATGTCGGCATCCTCGGCCGCACACAGGTCGGATGGGCCGTCACCGACGTAGGCGATGCTGCGACCGGCCGCGATGTCCCGCACCTCCGCACGCTTGCAGGCCACGCCGCACAGGTCGCACTCGGCACGACCACGCAACTGCACGCGCATGCCCTCCGGGCCGAACGTGACGGAGTGCGCGTAGATCGGTAGGTCGTAACCGTGCGCCTGCAGATAGGGGTGCATCAGATTGTCGAAGCCCGACGAGACGATCACGGCCTCGATGTCGTGCTGATCACAGAAGGTGAGGAGCTCGGGCACGCCGGGCCGCACGTTGACGGTGTCGATCAGAAACGCCACGACCTCGTCCTGGGTCGCAGTAATCGGCGCAACCTGACGCGCCAGTGTCTCATCGAGCGTGATGTCGCCGCGCGCGAACGCCGCGTCGACCTCCTCAAAGACAGCGGGGGCATAGTGCGCGCAGAACCAGTCGACCGTGTCCTTGTCGGCGAGCGTGCCGTCGAAATCGATCGCGAGCAGCATCGGCATCACGCCACCTCGCCGAGACGTGCAATGCAGACGGCGCGGGTGCGCGCGCCCTCCACCGTCGTCACGACAGCGTGCCGCCCTCGGCCTGGCGCGCAATCGCGCGGAGGAGCGATGAGCGCACGAGACCCGATGCGGGCTTGACGAGGCGCCAATAGAGCCCAAAGTGACGCTTTGCGAGCGGTCCCACCACGATCCGCGTCTCGGTCACGAGCAGCGTTCCATAATCGGCGCCAGCACAGCGGATGCTGACAGCAACCTTGACCTGGTCGAGAGCCTCGGCCGCGACGAATTCCTCTGCCGTGTAGACACTGTCTCCGGGCTCGCCACCGGGCCAGGGGCGGCCAATAAAGCCGAGGCAGACCTC
>CANKHS010000149.1 GCA_947481755.1 Actinomycetota bacterium
GCCTCGTCGGCTGCCCGTTCGCTGGCGCGCAACTGCTCGATTGCGACGCCGCTGGTGATCGCCTCGATGCGCCGGACGCCTTGGCCAACGCTCGACTCGGACGTCACGCGCATGGGGCCAATCTCGGCCGTCGTCGAGACGTGTGTGCCGCCGCACAACTCGCGCGAGAAGCCCTCGATCTCGACGACCCGAACGACGTCACCGTACTTCTCGCCAAACAGCATCATCGCGCCGAGCTCGCGCGCCTTGTCCTGGCTCGTCTCGAAGGTAAAGACACGATGGCCTTCGACGACAACGCGATTGACGATGTCCTCGACCCGCGCCAACTCCTCGGCGGTGACAGCACTGTCGTGCGAGAAATCGAAGCGCAGCTTGTCGGGTCGAACGGAGGAGCCCTTCTGGCGCACGTGGTCGCCAAGCACCTCCTGCAACGCCCGATGCAGCACGTGGGTGCCCGTGTGGTTCGCGGCCGTTGGGCGGCGACGATTCGGATCAACCAGCGCACGAATCTCTTGCCCGTCAACCAAGGTTCCGCGCTCGATCGCCACGATCAACGTCTGGTCCCCGTCGAAGCGAATCACCTCAACGATTGCGGCTCGGCCCGTGTCGGATTCGATCGACCCGGTATCCGAGACCTGTCCGCCACCCTCGGGATAGAACGGCGACTCGCGCAACTTGACCGCGAGGCGCCCCTCACCGAGGTCGTCGAGCGCACCGATGCGCGTGCGGATATCGAGTTCGTCATAGCCAACGAAAGCGGTCACAAACCCAGCCGCGCGGGCGAACGACGCCACGCGATCAAGGTCGACGCCGCCACCCTTGCCGGCAGCACTACGGGCGCGTTGGCGCTGGCTTTCCATCAATTCGGCAAAGCCTGCCTCATCGACGGACAGATCCTGTTCGGCGGCCAACTCTTGCGTCAACTCGAAGGGGAAGCCAAAGGTGTCATGCAGTTGGAAGGCCTCGGCGGCGGGGATCGCCACGCCGCCTTCGCTGCGGACGCGCGCGATGCAATCGTCGAGCAACGCCGTGCCAGTTTCGAGCGTGCGTAGGAAGCGCTCTTCCTCACCGCTGAGGATGCGAAAGATGTCGTCACGATTTTGCACGAGCTCGGGATAGACGTCGCCGAGCTGTGTAATCACGAGCTCGGCCAAGCGCGTCAGGAACGTGCCCTGAATGCCGAGCCGATGGCCGTGCGAGACGGCACGACGGATGACACGCCGCAGGATGTAGCCGCGCGATTCGTTGGCGGGCAGCACACCGTCGGCGGCGAGAAACGTCATTGCACGACCGTGGTCGGCGAGCACACGCAGCGCCTTCGTCTGAATGCCACCAGCCTCGTACGACGTGCCTGTCCACTCTTCGATCGCCGAGATCATCGACTGGAACCCGTCGGTCTCGTAGACCGAGTGCACGTCCTGCAGCAAAGCCGCAACGCGCTCGACGCCCGCGCCCGTATCGACGCACTGGTTTGGCAGTGGCGTCAGTGAGCCATCCTCGGCCTGGTCGTACTGCATAAAGACGAGGTTCCAAAACTCGAGGAAACGATCGCAGTGGCAGCCGGGTGCGCAGCCGTCGGCGCCGACCGGGCGTCCACAGCCGTGCTCGGCGCCGCGGTCGTAGTAGAGCTCGCTACACGGTCCGCACGGCCCAGTCGGGCCGGCCTGCCAAAAGTTGTCCTTGCGACCGAGACCAACGATGCGATCCGGGTCGACTCCCTGTGTGAGCCAGAGACCGCGCGCCTCGTCGTCGGCAGGTACCTGCTCGTCACCAGCAAAGACCGTGATCCAGACCTTCGCCGGATCGATCCCCCAGGCACCCGTCACGAGACCCCAGGCGAATTCGATGGCGCCGGCCTTGAAGTAGTCGCCAATCGAGAAGTTACCCATCATCTCGAAGAAGGTCAGATGTCGCGCGGTCTTGCCGACCTCATCAATGTCGGTCGTGCGGAAGCACTTCTGCACACTCGTCAGGCGCTGCTGCGGCGGCTGCTCAACGCCGAGAAAGTACGGCTTGAACGGCTGCATGCCTGCGGTCGTCAGCAGGACCGACGGATCGAGCGAGGCGGGCACGAGACTCGCGGACGGCACGACGAGATGACCATTCTGCTCGAAGTGGGTTCGAAACGCGGTACGGATCTCGTGAGCCAGCATTGCCCACGCAGGGTACGCGATGCCGGCCCGGCAGGGATCAACTTTGCTTAGGGGTCTGACCCCAAAGCAAAGTTGATCGCGGCCCGTCAGCCTGCGACGATCCCCGCCGCGACGATGCGTTCGCCGTCGTAGAGGGCGGCAACCTGGCCCGGGGCGATCTGGTGTGCATCGGTCTCGAGATAGACGGTGCCGGTGCCATTGGAACCGTGTTCGAGTCGACCTGCGACGGGAGTTGAGCGCATTCGAAAGCAGGCGTCGATGCGCGGCGTGTCGGCGCGCACCTGCACGTCACGAAGCGAAACCTCGCGGCGACGGAGTCGTCCAACGGCGCCCACGATCACGGTGTTAGCTGGTGCGTCGATACGCAGGACGTGGAGTGCCTCGGTGCCGCGCGAGACACCCAAGCCGCGCCGCTGACCAGGCGTGTAGGCAAGAGCCCCGGCGTGGGTACCGAGCTCGACCCCGTCCTCATCCACGATCGGACCAGGCGTCATCGTCACACCCTGCCGCTCGAGAAATGGTGCGAGTGCGCCGCCACCGAGAAAGCAGACCTCTTGACTCTCGAGAGCCTTCGCCGCTGCCAAGCCCTGCTCGGCTGCCTCGTGCTGCACGTCGACCTTCTTGCGCGCACCGAGCGGAAACTGCACCCGCGTGAGAATCTCTGGATCAACAAGAGCGAGCATGTACGACTGATCCTTGGTCGCGTCGACACCCCGTGCCACGAGTGGCGTACCCGCATGGTCGACAAGCTGCACGTAGTGTCCCGTGCGCCACGTCGATGCACCGAGTCGCTGCACGACGCGGTCGATCGCATCGAACCGGAAGGCTCCGTTGCAGGTCGTGCACGGGTTCGGAGTCTCGCCGGCTGCGTAGCCCGCCACGAATGGATCGACGACGGTGGCTCGAAAGTCGTCGCGCAGATCGAGGGCGATGTGTGGCATGCC
>CANKHS010000150.1 GCA_947481755.1 Actinomycetota bacterium
CCAGCGTCGGTGCGGCACTGGTAGGTCTCCCCGGCGCCTGCGCCACTGAAGGAGAAGGTCGGTGTGGTGTCGTTGTTCGGGTTCGACGGCGTGGTCGACATCGTCGGCGCAGTCGTCGGCGTCGTCGTGTCGATCGTCCAGGTGCGCGACGCGGTCGGCCCCACGTTTGCCGCGGCGTCGACAAGGCGTACGTCGAGCGTGTGCGTGCCATCGGCAAGCAGCGGCGTGGTGTACGAAGCAGCACACGAGGTCCAGGCGCCCGCATCGAGACGGCACTGGTAGGTCTCATCGCCGGCTGCACCAAGGAAGGCGAAGGCCGACTGGCCGGCCGTGACGAAGCCCGACGGCCCAGACGCGATCACCGGTGCCGAACTAGGGGGCGCGAGATCGACGATCCAGGCGGTCGAGGTCGGCGTGCCGACGTTGCCGGCCGCATCGAGCTGACGGATCTGCACGGTGTGCGAGCCCTCACCGATCGTGCCGGTCGCGAATGGACTCGTGCACGATGCCCACGCCCCGGTGTCGAGCTTGCACTGCGTCGCCACGGCATCGCCGGTGAGATTGAAAGAGACAGTGGCCGTCGTCTGCGCGTTGACTGCTGCGGGGCTGCCAGTGACGGTAACGGCACCCGGCGGTACGAGGTCGACCGTCCACAAGACGCTCGTCGTGGCGCTCACGTTGCCGGCGCTGTCGACGGCGCGCGTGACGAGCGTGTGGCTGCCGGAGGCGAGGCCCGTGTACGGCGAGGCACACGGTGCCCACGCTCCGCCGTCGAGCTGGCACTCGAGCGTGGAGCCGGCTTCCTTGGTGAACGTGAACGCCGCCGAGGTCTGGTTCGTCGGGCTGGCCGGCTGCGTGGCGATACCCGGAGCGGCAGGCGCTGTGACGTCGACGGTCCAGACGATCTGGGTCTCATCGCTGACAAGGGGCGCGCTGTCGGCGACCTTCTTGAGCTGGCGCACGACGACGCTGTGGTTGCCTTCCGCGAGACCGCTCAACGACAGCGTGTACGTCGGAGCCGAGCCCGACACCGGACAGGTCGTGGTGTTCGAGCGGTCAACCAGCAGCCAGGAGCCGTTGTCGATCTTGCACTCCAGCGTGTACACGGTCGACGTCGCGCTGTCGTTGGGCGTGAGGTTGAGCACCGGTGCAGCGGTGCGCAGATTCGTCGGGCTCGACGGGATGTTCGTGACCTCAACGGAGGCCGGAGCAGTGGCATCGATCGTCCAGTAGATCGTCTGGTCGGGGCTGGCGTTCCCGGCCGCGTCGGTCTGGCGCAGGTCGAGCGCGTACGTGCCGTTGCCGAGCGTCGGGCTGGTGACGGGGCTGCTGCAAGCGCGGTAGTCCCAGCCAGAGATGACAGAGATCGTCGTGTGCGGCGCACTCGGACCGGTAACGGAGCGGATGCGGCAGGTGAAGGTGGCCGACGGCTCCCCGGTGAAGGTGAACTGGCTCGACGTGTCGGAGGTGGCCGGCGGCATGGCGCCCGGGGTCGGTGACGCCGGGATTGCCGTGTCGACCGTCCAGACGGTGCTCGAGATCGGGCCGGCGTTGCCCGCCGCGTCGACGTTGCGCACCTCGAGGGTGTGGGTGCCGTCGGTGAGGCCGGTCAGCGGGCTCACGCACGGACCCCATGCGCCACCGTCGAGGCGGCACTGAGGCGTTGTGCCCGACTCGCCGGTGATTGTGAACGACGCAGACGTCCCGGTGGTCGAACCGGTCGGGAGGCCACTGACGGCAGGCGCCGTCGTCGGCGCAGTGGCATCGACAGTCCAGGCGACCGTGGCGTTTGGACCGACGTTGCCCGCGACGTCGGTGAGGTGCACGCGCACGGCGTGTCCACCGTCGGCGAGCCCCGTCAGTGCCAGCGGCGACGTGCAGGCGGCGAAGGCCGCGCCATCGATGGAGCAGGCGTACGTCTCGCCGGCCCCCGCTCCCGTCAGCGTCAGCGATGCGGTCGTCTGGGTCGTCGGATCGGTCGGGCGGCCGCCGATCACGGGCGTGCCACTCGGCGCAACCGTGTCGATCAGCCAGACGCGGCTCGTGGTCGGTCCGCCGTTGCCGGCCGTGTCGGCGGTGCGGACATCAAACGTATGGCTGCCGTCGGTGAGCCCTGTCAGCTGCCACGGCGTGGTGCAGGTCGTCCAGGCGCCACCGTCGATGCGGCACTGGTAGCCCTCGCCGGATAGTGCACCGGCCAGGTCGAACGTCGCGGTCGAGGTGGTCGCGGAGACGGATGGGCCGGACGTGATCGTGGCGGTGCTCGTCGGCGCCGTCGTATCGATGGTCCACGACGCGATCGCTGCGGACCCCGTGTTGCCGGCTCCGTCGCGTAGGTGCACGGCGAAGGAGTGCGAACCGTCGGCCAGCGATGAGGTCGTGAGCGGCGACGTGCAGGTCGTCCAAGCACCGCTGTCGATACGGCACTCGTACGTCTCGCCGGTAACCGCACCTCCGAACGTGAAGGTGCCCGTCGCAAGGGCGCTGGGGTTAGCCGGGCTCGTCAGAATCGTGGGCGTAGCCGACGGCGCCGACAGGTCGAGCGTCCAGGTGTAGGCGGTAGCGCTGCCCGCATTGCCCGCGGCGTCGGCGGTGCGGACACGCAGCGTGTAGACGCCTCCGGTTAGTGCCGGCCCGACGGTGTACGGCGTGGCGCAGGTCGCCCAGGCGCCACTGTTGAGCTGGCACTGGTACGTCTCGCCGCCGGCTGCGCCGGTGAAGGCAAACGTCGGCGTCGAGTCGTTGTCGGGATCGGCGGGCTTGGTCGGAATCGCGACGGTAGTCGCGGGTGCCGTGGTGTCGACGGTGAAGGTACGACTGGCCGGCGCAGTCGCATTGCTCGCGGCATCGACGATGGTGACGTCGAAGGTGTGGCTGGCCTCCGTCAGGCCGGTGTAGGCCTGCGGGCTCGTGCACGCCGCGTAGGCGGCGCCGTCGATGCGGCACGCGTACGTCTCCCCCGCACCCGCGCCGGTGAAGGAAATCGTGGTGGAATCGGTGTTGATGGCCGCGGCCGGACCGGACGTGATCGATGGCGTCGACGAC